>JBCDFB010000015.1:0-19006 GCA_039178655.1 Pseudomonadota bacterium
CCGCGCCGCAGCGCGGACCGCCTTTTTCAGCGCAATCAGCGCATCGCACGCCCGCGCCGCGTCCATGTGCGCAAGATTGATCTCAAATTGGCCATGGCCGAATTCGCTGAGCACGGAGAGGGTGCGCGCGCCAAGGGTGCGGGCCGCCGCCTCCATGTCGGCGATGACCGGAGCGAACGCGTCCAGGACATCCAGATCCATCACCTGATAGCCCGCCAGACGCTCCCGGGTGACCGGATGGCGGGCAGGCAAAGGCGTCTCCGGGTCGATGAGGTAGAACTCAATCTCCAGCGCAATCACCGGCGCCAAACCCATGGCAGCGGCACGGTCCACCACGCGCAGCAGAACCGCGCGCGGGTCAAAGGCACAGAGCGCGCCTGACGCGGGATCGGCTAGCATCCCCTGAAGCGTCGCCATCCCCTTTCTGAACGGCAACGGCGTCAGCGTATGGGCAAGGGGGACGAACACCCCGTCCGGATCGCCAATCTCCATGGCAATGCGCGAGGCAGCAACGTCAGCGCCAAATATGTCGAGCCCCATCAGCGATGTCTGAAAGCGCAGCGACCCCGGCCCCTCAGCCGCGAGCTTCTCCACCGAAGCCATCGGCACACGCTTCCCGCGCGCCACCCCGTTCAGCGTGACGGCGAAGACCTCAACGGCATCCGGCGCCCTGCCTTCCGCCGTCAACGCTGCCAGCGCCGCCGTGAGATCGCCTTCGCTTTCCATGCATGTCCCCCACGGCCCGCGCGTCACCCTGGCGCAGCATCCCAAAGGCTTTGACGCAAACAAAACCGTTTGCCACCACTTTGCGCAGAACCTTCAAGGGCCGAAGCATGGCTGACGTGACCACCGCGCCCCAAGACCGCGCCCACCGCACCCGAACGCTGGACGCCAAGCACCACTGGCATCCGTTTTCCGACATGGCAGCCCTCAACGCGGCAGGCTCAAGGGTCATCGAGAGAGCGCAAGGCGTCTGGCTCACCGACGCTGACGGCCGGCAGATCCTCGACGGTATGGCGGGCCTCTGGAACGTCGCCGTCGGCTACGGGCGGGAAGAAATCATCGACGCTGTCACCCGCCAGCTTCGCGATCTCTCCTACTACAACACCTTCTTCCAGTGCACTCATCCTGCGGCGGCCGAGTATGCGGCAGCGCTGTGCGACGTGGCGCCGGCGCACATCTCCCGCGTCTTCTTCGCCGGCAGCGGTTCGGAGGCGAACGACACGGCCTTCAGGCTCGCCCGCGTCTACTGGGACCTGAAGGGAAAGCCCGACAAAAAGCGCTTCATCTCCCGCCGCAACGCCTATCACGGCTCCACGGTGCTCGGCGCGAGCCTCGGTGGTATGGCGCCGATGCACGCCCAGTCGGGCCTCCCCATCGAGGGTGTGAGCCACATCATGCAGCCCGACTGGTTCGGTGACGGCCGGCTGCGCAACATGTCTCCTGCCGACTATGGCATCCTCGCCGCCAACGCACTCGCCGAAGAGATTGACAAGCTCGGCGCCCACACCGTCGCCGCTTTCATCGGCGAGCCCATCCAGGGTGCGGGCGGCGTCGTCATCCCGCCGGAAACCTACTGGCCGCGGGTGGAGGAGATCTGCCGGCAGCGCGACGTGCTTTTGATCGCCGATGAGGTGATCTGCGGTTTCGGCCGCACCGGCCATTGGTTCGGCTGTGAAACCTTCGCGTTCACGCCCGACATGATGTCCATCGCAAAGGCCATGACCTCGGGCTACATCCCCGCAGGCGGCCTCCTTATCGCTGACCATGTGGCAAAGGTGCTGGAAAGCGGCGGCGAGTTCTTCCATGGCTACACCGCGTCCGCGCACCCCGCCGCCTGCGCCGCAGGCCTTGCGAACCTTGCCATCCTGCAGCGCGAGCAGCTGGTGGAGCGCGTCGCAAATCACATCGGCCCCTACCTTGAGGCGCGCTGGCACACCCTGTCGGACCACCCGCTGGTGGGAGAAACGCGCATGAAAGGCCTCATCGGCGCGCTGGAGCTGGTGGCGGACAAACCAACGCTGCAAAGGTTCCCGGCCGAAGCGGAGGCGGGAACCAAGTGCCGAAACCTTTCGGTGGAGCGCGGCCTCGTCATGCGCGCGGTGGGGGACACCATGGTCATCGCACCACCCCTCGTCATCAGCGAGGAAGAGTGCGACATTCTGGTAAACCGCGCCCGCACCGCGCTCGACGCCTTAAGCGAACAACTCATCGCTTGATCACTGCCGGCGGCTGCGTAAAGGATGCGTTGAAACGCCAGCCCTGGCACGCGCCTTGAACGGCTGAGAACAGTCTAAAGTCGGGAGAACACGATGATCCGCACCACGTCGATCCTCCTTGCCGCCCTCGTCATTGGCGCCGGTCCTGCCTCGGCCGAAGGCGTCGTCAACGTCTACAATTGGTCCGACTATATCGACGAGTCGGTGTTGGAAGACTTCACCAAGGAAACCGGCATCGAAGTGCGCTACGACGTGTTCGATTCCAACGAACTCTTGGAAGCAAAGCTCCTCGCCGGCAGCAGCGGCTACGACGTTGTGGTGCCGTCGGCCTACTTCCTGGCGCGGCAAATCGAGGCCGGCGTGTTCGACCCGCTGGATAAGTCAAAGCTCGAAAACTTCGGCAACTTGTGGGACGAAATCCTCGCCCAGACCGACCGTTATGACGCCGGCGCCGAACACGCGATCCCCTACATGTGGGGCACCACCGGCTTCGGCTACGTGGAAGAGAAAATCCTGGAGCGCATGCCCGACGCGCCCGTCGGAAGCTGGGACATGATCTTTGACCCGGAAGTCGCCGCAAAGTTCGCCGACTGCGGGATCCACATTCTGGATGCACCGGCTGACGTGATGCCCGTCGCGCTCCACTATCTCGGCAAAGACCCCAACTCCACGAACCCTGATGACCTTCGCGCAGCGGCGGACCTTCTCACCTCCGTCAGGCCGTACGTGCAAAAATTCCACTCCTCGGAGTACATCAACGCCCTTGCCAACGGTGACATCTGCCTCGCCATCGGCTGGTCGGGCGATGTCCTTCAGGCGCGCGACCGCGCGGCCGAGGCCGACAACGGCATCACGGTAAAATACGTCATCCCCGAAGAGGGGACGCAGATGTGGTTCGACATGATGGCGATCCCCGCCGACGCGCCCAACAAAGAGAACGCCCACACGTTCCTGGACTTCATCATGCGCCCGGACGTGATCGCCAAAGCCACCAATTACGTGAACTACGCCAACGGCAACGAAGCCTCCAAAGAATTGGTCGATCAGGGCGTCCTGACCGACCCGGCCGTTTATCCGCCGGAGGAGGTGCAGGCCAAACTCTTCACCACCGTTGCGCTGCCGCCCCGGGCGCAGCGGGTGGCGACCCGGGAATGGACCCGCGTCAAAACCGGGTCCTGATGCGCTAGACGCGGGCGCGACCCTCTGCCGTGAACGCGCCCGCACCCACCGCCAGCCCGCGCATCCCCGCGCGCCGCACCTTCGCCCCCTGGCTTGACCCGTCGGCCAAACCCCTCATCAGGTTTGAAGGCGTCACCAAAACCTTCGGCGATACAAGGGCGGTGGACGGCCTCTCGCTGGATATCTACCCGCGCGAGTTCTTCGCCCTCCTCGGCCCCTCCGGCTGCGGCAAGACCACACTGATGCGCATCCTCGCCGGCTTCGAAGCGCCCACGGAAGGCGGCGTCTCGCTGGCCGGTGAAAGCCTCATCGACGTGCCGCCCCACCGGCGCCCGGTGAACATGATGTTCCAAAGCTACGCGCTCTTTCCGCATCTCAGCGTCTGGGACAACATCGCCTTCGGTCTGCGCCGGGCAAAGCTCCGGCGTGCGGAGGTGAAGGCGCGGGTGGAGGAAATGCTCGACCTTGTCCAGCTTTCCGCCCAGGCGCGGCGCAAACCCCACCAGCTTTCCGGCGGCCAGCGCCAGCGCGTCGCCCTCGCCCGCTCCCTCGCCAAGCGCCCCCAAGTCCTCCTCCTCGACGAGCCACTTGCCGCACTCGACAAGAAGCTGCGCAACGAGACCCAGTTCGAACTCATGAACCTTCAGGAGCGGATCGGCATCACTTTCCTCATCGTCACCCACGACCAGGAAGAGGCAATGGTCCTTGCCGACCGCATCGCCATCATGCGCGAGGGCAGGATCGAACAGGTGGCCCCGCCGGAGGAAATCTACGAAAGCCCCGCCTCCCGCTACGTGGCTGACTTTGTGGGCGAGATCACGTTCATCGAAGGCACCGTCGCTGCCGCATACGATGGGCAGGTGTCTCTCAGCACGGAAGCCTCCGAACACCCCATCAACGTCGTCCCGCGCACGGCCGTGCCCGTCGGCGCCAGCGCCTCCGTCGCCATCCGCCCGGAAAAAGTGCAGATCGCCAAGGCGGGCGCGGAGGTCGCCGGCGAGCGCAACATCCTGCGCGGCACGGTCTTCGACATTGCCTACATGGGCGACTATACGCTCTACCGCGTCAAAACCCCGTCGGGCGCCATGGTGGAGGCAAGCCGGCTCAACCGCCGCCGGATCGATGCCGAACTCATCACCTGGGACGAGGAGGTGGTCCTCAGCTTCGACCCTGCCGACGCAGTCCTGCTTGACCGCTGATGGCCGGTAGCGCCGCCAAAAAACCCTCCCGCCTGGCCGCCTGGGGTGGGCGCCTTGCCCTCATCCCGCCCTACGTCTGGCTGCTCCTCTTCTTCCTCGCGCCGTTCTTGATTGTCCTGCGCATCTCCTTCTCCGAAGCGGTCATCGCCCAGCCGCCCTATAGCCCCACATTCTCGCTCGCGGACGGCTTCAGCGGCCTTTGGGAAGGTCTCAAAGAGTTCACCGGCTTCAACTACGTCTTCCTTTCGGAGGATGCGCTCTACATCCGCGCCTACGCCTCCTCACTCACCATTGCGGCCATCTCCACGGCCATCACGCTGGTGGCGGGCTTTCCCATCGCCTACGCCATGGCCCGCGCCCCCGCCGCCTGGCGCCCGGTCCTCGTGGCGATGGTGATCCTGCCGTTTTGGACCTCGTTCCTCATCCGCGTTTACGCGTGGATCGGCATCCTAAAGCGCGACGGGCTCCTCAACGAAGCGCTCCTCGCCCTTGGCCTCATCGGCGAGCCTCTCGTCATCCTCAACACCAACGCGGCCGTCTATGTGGGGATCGTCTACACCTACCTCCCCTTCATGATCCTTCCCATTTACGCAGCCCTGGAGCGGCAGGACGGCAGCCTGCTGGAGGCCGCGGCGGACCTCGGCAGCCCGCCGGCGCTGGCCTTCTGGCAAATCACGGTCCGGCTCGCGGTTCCCGGCATCCTCGCCGGATCGCTTCTGGTCTTCATCCCCGTGGTGGGCGAATTCGTGATCCCAAGCCTTCTGGGCGGCTCCGAAACGCTCATGATCGGCCGCACGCTGTGGGACGAATTCTTTCAGAACCGCGATTGGCCCCTTGCCAGCGCCGTCGCAGTCCTCCTGGTCCTCGTGCTGGTGGTGCCCATCACCATCTTCCAGCGCGCTCAATCGCGGAGCGGGCTGTGACGCGCTTTTCCGCCTTCAACGCGGTCTCCCTCACGCTGGGCTTTGCGTTCCTTTACCTCCCCATCGTGATCCTGGTGATCTTCAGCTTCAACGAATCCCGCCTCGTCACCGTGTGGGGCGGCTTCTCCACCGTCTGGTACAAAGAACTCTTCAACAACACCCAGCTTCTGGCCTCCGCCCGCATCTCCTTTCTGGTCGCATTCGTCACCGCAAGCCTTGCCACCATCCTCGGCACGCTGGCGGCCCTCGCCCTGGTGCGCGCGCGCCACATCCCCGCCCGCTCCCTCTTCACGGCCATGACGTTCGCCCCCCTTGTCATGCCGGAGGTCATCACCGGCCTCTCGCTGCTCCTTCTCTTCGTCGCCATCGGCTTCGACCGGGGCTTCTGGACCATCACCATCGCGCACACCACGTTTGCGCTCTGCTTCGTCTCCGTCGTCGTCCAGTCGCGGCTTCTCGCTTTCGACAAGAGCCTTGAAGAAGCCGCGCAGGACGTTGGCGCCTCCCCCGCCGCTGCGTTCTTCCTGGTCACCCTGCCGGTCATCGCGCCTGCGGTGATCGCGGGCTGGCTTCTCGCCTTCACGCTGTCCCTGGACGATTTGGTGATCGCAAGTTTTGTGTCGGGTCCCGGCTCGACGACGCTCCCCATGCGCATCTTCTCCTCCGTACGCCTTGGGGTGACGCCGGAAATCAACGCAGCATGTACCATCCTCATCGCGCTGGTGGCCGTGGGCGTCATGGCGGCGACCCTCGGCGCAAAGCTGCGCACCACGCGCCTTCCCACCGGAGCTCGGTAGACCCCATGAGCGATGAACCGACCCCTGAGAAGGCGACCCAAGGCGACCTCCACGGCATCGGCCTGGAAAACTGGTTTTCCGGCGCCACGAGCCTCTTCCGCCGCCGCTATGCGCCCGATGGCAAGGGGGCGGACATTGCGATCCTGGGCGTCCCCTTCGATCAGGCGGTCACGAACCGGCCCGGCGCCCGCTTCGGCCCCCGCGCCATCCGCGCCGCCTCCACCAACCTCGCCTGGCCGGGCGGGCCCTGGCGCTTCTCGACCGACCCATTTGCCGAACGCGCGGTCGTGGACGTGGGCGATCTCCACTACGACACGGGCGCCCCAGCGACTTTCACGCAAACGCTCCAAACCCGCGCATCAAGCCTGATGGCGGACGGCGCGCGGCTCTTTGCGCTCGGCGGCGACCATTTCATCACCGGCCCCATCCTGCGCGCGCACGCCTCGCGCAGCGGCCCACTCGCGCTGATCCAGTTCGACTCCCACTCCGACACCTGGCGCGAACCCGCGCCCCGCATCGACCACGGCACCATGTTTTTTCATGCGGCCGAGGACGGGATCATTGACCCCGCCCGCTCGGTTCAGGTGGGGATACGCTCCGGCAACACGGAGACCCACGGTTTTACGATCATCGACGCTGACGCTGTCGCCGACAGCCACCCAAACACCCTTGCCGAAGAGATTAAATCCATCGTCGGCGCGGGCCCGGCCTACCTCACCTTCGACATCGACTTTCTGGACCCGGCCTATGCGCCCGGGACAGGCACACCGGTGTGCGGCGGCCCCTCCACCAACAAGGCCGAGCGCATTCTTGCCGGCCTCTCCGGGCTCGATATTGTCGGCGGCGATGTGGTGGAGGTCGCCCCGGCCTACGACCACGCCGAGATCACGGCCCTTGCGGGCGCGACGATGGCGCTTGCCATTGTCGAGTTGATAGGGTCGGCGCCCTCGCTAGGACCTCGCCGGGGATCGGCGTAAGCCAAATTCTTCGGGGTTGCACCTCAAGGACGGGAGCGCGGACAGAGCCGACATCCACAACGTCTCTATGAATGTCGGCTTTGGTTGGAGCGGCTCACTGCGAAACTGACCCTTCACGCGCCCGTCGTCCCGATCAGGCGTGAACCGCACGTCTCTTCAGGCGACCGGTCAGGCGCAGGCCATCGCGCATGCACAGCCCAAGGAGTACAAGGTTGAGAGCACCCGCCGCCAGCTCCAAGGTCTGCACGCCATAGAACACAGCATCCAGTTCTCCAACTTGTGCCTTCCGTGAGAGGTAAAGTGCAGAGGGGATGAGCACGAGCACGCCATTTGCAGCAATGATCGGCATGCGCTTCGCCTTTGCATCCAAGACGCCACCGCGGCGACCTCTCGCACGGGTGAAGCCGGATCCAGCGACGGCAATCATCGCCGGAACAAGGATGATCATGCCCCAAGGGATCGCCGTTTTGATGGCTACGATCTGTGCATCCGTTCCAAACAGTTCTGCGCCAAGCGACGAGACCCAGAAAAGTGCGATCACGACGAAGGCGATGCACCCTGCAATCGGATGTATGATTTTGATCATGTCATTTACTCCAAAGCTGATCTGTCAGTCTTGCGCGATGACGGTGTAAAGGGCCGGAGTTGCAGTCACACCTTCTGGCGGTGTGAAAACACCCGCGTCTCGCATCGCTTGCACTGCTGCACGAAAGGCGTCAGGGCTTTCCCAACGGGCAACATTGACAAGCGCGAACGTGGCATCAGGCGTCACGGCGCTGTGCAAGGCTGTCGAAATATAGCCGGGCTGTGCGGCAAGGAAGTCGCGCGCATTTTCCCAAGCCGCAATCGTGGCTTCGCGCTGCCCTTCGGGTACGACAAATGTGTTGATCAGGGTGACCTCCGCCATCGCAGGAAGCGTGTTGAGCCCCATTGCGAGCACCAGTGCTGTAGATTTCAAAACGTGCATATCATTCTCCATAGCGTGCTATATATTTTGCCGCGCGCAGGGGATGAACTGCGCCCGACATCCTACTTACATAGCAGGCTATCCACTTGTTGTATAGTGTGCTATGTAATGTTAGAGCTGCAGTATGTCACTGCAACCACATGACTCCCCCGGTTATCTCATCAATCACCTTGCGCGGCTCTTCGCAGCCTCGCTGCAAGCGCGGATCAAACCTATGGGTCTGTCCACGGGTGTATTCCCGGTGATGCTGCACCTTTGGCAAAGGGACGGTCAGACGCAGCGTGATCTCGTGGAAAGGGTGGGCATCGAACAGGCGACAATGGCCAATACACTCTCCCGAATGGAACGTGACGGGCTGATCGCGCGACGTCCCGACCCGGAGGACAGGCGATCCAGACGCATCTGGCTCACGGAGCGCGGCAGCGCTCTTCGTGAAAAAGCGACATCTGCCGCGCGGGAAGAAAACGAAAGCGTTTTGGGGGCGCTCTCACAAGACGAGCGCCAGCAGCTTGTCGCACTGATCCGCAAAACGATAAAGTCTTTTGACGGATCAGATCGACCTTCGTAATGGATATTGCATGATACGCTCGGGAAAATAGCTATCGGCTGCACACCGATCAGCTGCCATTCGCGCAGCGCGCAGCATCCGGAGCTTTAGGCTCAAAACGGCACATCCTCGTCCAGCGGCTCCGTCGGCGTCTTGTCGTCCGGCGTGCCGTCGGCGCTCAGACGCACCTTCTCCACCCGCATCTCTGCGTTCTTGAGGAGCTTTTCGCAGCGGGCCTTCAGCGCCTCGCCGCGTTCGTAAAACGAAATGCTCTCCTCCAGCGGCACGTCGCCCCGCTCCAGCTTGTCGACAATGGCCTCCAACTCCCCCATCGCCGCCTCGAAGGTGAGCGTCTCCACCGATGCCTCAGCTGCCTCTGCCATATCGCCGCCTCCTCACCCCTCACACAATGCGCCCACGTGCGCCGCAACACAGCGCTCCAGCGCGCCCAGATGGTAGCCGCCTTCAAGCAGCGACACGAGGCGGCCGTCGCAATGGGTCGCCGCCATCTCCATCATCCGGCGCGTGATCCACACAAAATCGTCCTCCGTCAGCGCCATGGAGGCGAGCGGGTCATCAACGTGGGCGTCAAACCCCGCCGACAACAGCAAAAGCTCCGGCCCGAACTGGTTGAGCGCGCGGATCACCACCTCATCAAACAGCGGTCGGTAGCGGGCGCCATCCGTCCCCGCCCCCAACGGCAGATTGACAATATTGCCCACACCCGTCTCCAGGCGCGAACCCGTCCCCGGGTAGAGCGGCGACTGGTGGGTGGAAATGTAAAGAACGCTCTCGTCCTCGAAGAAGATGTCCTGGGTGCCGTTGCCGTGGTGGACATCAAAATCCACGATGGCGACGCGCCCCACGCCGTGCTGTGCCTGCGCATGCCGCGCGGCGACGGCAATGTGGTTCACCAGGCAAAACCCCATGGCACGCGTGCGCTCAGCATGGTGCCCGGGCGGGCGCGAAGCGACAAAGGCGTTCTGCGCCTCCCTCGCGCAAACCGCATCCACCGCCGCCATCACCGCGCCGCTCGCCCGCCGCGCCGCCGACCAGGAGTTCGGCCCCATGTGCGTGTCCGGATCCAGCGAAACCATGCCGTTTGCCGGCACCACCGAGGACACACGGTCCAAAAAGGCGGACGGGTGGGCGCGGGCGAGCGCTTCGTAACCGGCCTCCGACGCGCCGCGCACGGTGAGCCCGGCCAGTTTGGGAGCTGCCAGTGCCCGCTCCACCGCCGCCATACGCTCGGCGCGTTCAGGATGGCCGGGCGGCATTTCGTGCTTAGCGAAAATCGGATCGGTGAAAACGAGCGTCACACTGCCTCTCTCAGGCCGACATCACTAACTGCTCAACCGTCCGGCCTCGGCGCTGCAGCCCGCGCCAGACGGTCATTGATGGCGACACCGATCCCCTCTGCCGGGATTGGCGCCACCGCGATTGTCTTCACGCCCGCGTTATCAAGTCTGCGCAGCGCCGCATAGAGCCCGCGGGCCGCCTCATGAAGATCGCCCGCCTGCGAAAGCTCTTCCCACACGAGCGCCGCGGAAAGATCGCCCGCGTTGCCAAAGGCAACGTACCCCTCCCCCTCAGCCACCGCATGGGCGGCAACGTTGAGCCGCAGCACCGCCCGCGGCGCGTAGTGCGATGTCAACATCCCCGGCGAGCGGAGCGGCCCACCCCGCGCGCCCGGCGTCAGCGGCCCCGCCACCGCCTCAATCTGCGCGGCGGTGATGGCACCGTGGCGCAGCACGGCAACGCCCTCGCTCACGTCAACCACCGTGGACTCCAGCCCGATGGGCGAGGGCCCCCCGTCAACCACAAGATCCACCGCCGCACCGAGATCGTCCGCCACAGCCGCGGCGCTCGTTGCACTCACCCGGCCCGACCGGTTCGCACTCGGCGCAACAAGCGGCCCCACCCGCGACAGCACATCCCTGAAAAAGCGGGCCGATGGCATGCGCACCGCCACAGTCTGCCCGCCGCCAAGCGCGGCCCCGGCAACCGCGCCCTCCCGCGCGAGGCGCGCTACCAGCGTAAGCGGCCCCGGCCAAAACGCCTCCGCCAAAGCCTGCCCGGCCGCGCTCAGCGTGCAAAGATGCTCAACTCCCGCAAGATCATCCACGTGCACAATCAATGGGTTGTGCGCCGGCCGCCCCTTCGCCGCAAAAACCTTCGCCACCGCGGCATGGGACGATGCGCGGGCACAAAGGCCATAAACTGTTTCGGTGGGAAGGGCCGCGATGCCATCGTTTTCCAGAACGGCAACGGTTTCGGCCGAGGCACCCGCCGCGCCGGCAGCAATGATCCGCGGCGCGTCCTGCACCCGTGACTGCATCCATTGGCCCCATCTTCCCCAGGCGGTCCGCGCGCAATGCTCCGCTATGTACTGCGGGGAGGCGCCCGGCAGCGCACCCGGCCAGCGGGTGGACCGTGGCGCATTCGCACCGAGCCTGCAATAACGAAGCGGATACGTTGGGGAGAGGGAAATCATGACCTACGCGGCGCCTGCGCAGGAAATCGCGTTCGCTCTTGAGAGCGTTGCCGGACTTGCCGATGCGCGCGAGGCGGGCGCCATTAACGAGCTTTCCAGCGAAGACACCCTCGCCATCCTCACCGAAGCCGCGCGCTTCGCCGAAGAGGTGCTCGCCCCCCTCAACACCGCGGGGGATCACCACCACTCCACCTTGCGCGACGGAGAAGTCTCCACGCCCCCCGGCTGGAAGGAGGCCTACGCGGCGTGGGTGGAGGCGGGCTGGGGCTCGCTCACCGGCGACCCGGCCCATGGCGGCCAGGGCCTGCCCATGGCGCTCCAGGTGGCGGCTACCGACATCTGGAACCAGGCTAACTCCGCCTTCGCGCTCAATCCGCTGCTGACGATCGGCGCCGTTGAAGCGCTGGACCTCCACGGCTCGGAGGCGCTGAAGGCGACGTATCTGGAAAAGATGATCAGCGGCGCCTGGACGGGCACCATGAACCTCACCGAGTCCCACGCCGGCTCGGATCTTTCGCTCCTGCGCACCCGCGCTGAGCCCTCAGGCGACGGCACCTACCGCCTCTTCGGCCAAAAGATCTACATCACCTACGGCGAGCACGACCTGTCGGAGAACATCATCCACTTCGTGCTGGCACGCCTCCCCGACGCCCCTGAAGGCACCCGAGGCATATCCCTGTTCCTGGTGCCAAAGGTGCTGGTCAACGCCGACGGGACGCTCGGCGCCCGCAACGATGTGGCTGCCGTGGGGGTGGAGAAAAAGCTCGGCCTGCATGCCTCCCCCACCTGCACCATGGCCTACGGCGCCAACGGCGAGGGCGCGCTGGGCTACCTGGTGGGCGAACCAAACAAGGGCCTCGCCGCGATGTTCGTGATGATGAACAACGCCCGTGTGCAGGTGGGCATGCAAGGCGCCGCCATTGCCGAGCGCGCTTATCAACACGCCTTCGCCTACGCCAAGGAACGCAAACAGGGCCGCGCACCGGGGCATGAAGGCATGGCCCCCATCGTCAACCACCCTGATGTGAAGCGCATGCTGTTATCCATGAAGGCGCTCACCCAGGCCTCCCGCGCCATCTGCTACGCCTGCGCCGTCGCCATCGACCGCGGCCGCACGGACCCCGCCTGGAAAGCCCGCGCGGATCTGTTGACCCCCATCGCCAAGGCCTTTCCCACCGACGTTGGCGTTGAAGTGGCCTCCATCGGCATCCAGGTCCACGGCGGCATGGGCTATGTGGAGGAGACCGGCGCGGCCCAATATTATCGCGACGGGCGCATCTTCCCCATTTACGAAGGCACCAACGGCATCCAGGCCATCGACCTTATCAAGCGCAAGATCACGATGGACGACGGCGCCGTGCTTAACGCCTACCTCAGCGAATTATCAGGCATTGCCGAGGCGGCACGCGGCGCAAACGATCTGGACCTTGCCGCTGTGGCCCGCCGGCTGGACGAGGCGGTTTCGGCCGTCAGCGAAGTGGCCGGCGAAATCCGCGCGGCACTGAAGGCGAACGATCCAGCGCAAGGGGACCGCGCGCTTGCTGCCGCAACACCGTTCCTGCGCGCGCTCGGCCTTACTGCCGGCGGCGCCTACCTCACCAAGGCGGCGCTTAAGGCGCCCAACGGATCGGCGGAGCCGCGCGCCGCGCTTGCCCGCTTCTTCGCCCACAGCCATGTGGCCGGCGTGCCGGAGCTTGCGCGCGGAAGCCTTTTGTGCGGCACCGACGTTGCAGGGGCCAGCGCGGAAGCTCTGGCGCTTTAGTGCGCGCTGAGGTCTGTGCGCTTTAGTGAGCGCTGAAGTTAATGCGCTGTCGTAAGCGCTGGGCTTCGGCGCTCTAACGCTATGGCCGGGGTGGGCCGATGCCCGCACCGGCGGTTGAAGGATACTGGCATTGAGCGACGTCAACACACGGGTTGCAGCAGCGCTGCGGGCCATTGAACGCGGCGAACTGGTGGTGGTCACCGACGATGACGACCGCGAGAACGAGGGCGACCTCATCTGCGCGGCGTCCCTGGCGACCCCGGAAAACATTGCACTGATGGTGCGCCACACCTCCGGCATCGTCTGCGCGCCCATGACCCGCGCGGAAGCCAGGCGCCTTAATCTGGGCCCGATGGTTGCCGACAACGCCGCGCCCCTCGCCACCGCCTTCACCGTCTCGGTGGACGTCAAGCACGGCCTCACCACCGGCATCTCGGCCGAGGAGCGCACCAACACCGTACGCGCCCTTGCCAACCCCAACGCCGGCGCGAGCGACTTTGTCCGCCCCGGCCACGTGTTCCCGCTGGTCTCGCGCGACGGCGGCGTCCTCATCCGCTCAGGCCACACCGAGGCCGCGGTGGACCTTTGCACGCTGGTGGGCCTGCCCCCGGTGGGCGTGCTCGCCGAGCTTGTGAACGATGACGGCACCGTCATGCGCGGCGCCGAGGTGGATGACTTCGCCAAAACCCACGGCCTCGTCCAAATCTCCGTCAACGATCTGATCGCCTGGCGCCAGCGCACTGAAAAGCTTGTCGAACGGGTGGGGGACGAGCCGCGCACGCTCGCCGGCGCCCAAGCGCGCGTCGTCAGCTACAGCACGCCCTTTGAACCCATGAGCCACGTCGCGGTGGTGGTGGGCGACATTCGCGATGGCGCAAACGTCCCGGTCCGGCTCCTGCGCGAAAGCGTGGTTGACGACGTCTTCGGCGACGGCGGCCCCCGTGACCTCATTTCCCGCTTTGCAAAAGCCGGGCGCGGCGTCCTCGTCTACCTGCGCGAAGGGGCGACGGGTGTGGTGAAAACCGGCGCTGCCGACGAAGAGCATGAGACCGCGCAAAGCCGCGCGAAGGAATGGCGGGACATTGGCCTTGGCGCCCAAATCCTTCGGGATCTCGGGGTGAACTCCATTTGCCTCATCGCCTCACAGGACCGGCGCTATGTGGGGCTTGAGGGCTTCGGCATCTCCATCACCGACACGGTGCGTGCCGAGGACCTTCGCTGAGGATGGATGCCGAAACACCCCCCGAACGCCCCGGCGGCGGCTCAGGCGGTGAAGGACCAAAGGCCTTCGCCGTCGGCTACAAGGCCCACAGCGGCGACATGATGGTCTATGGCGGCGGGGCGCTGACGTTGATCGGTGTGTTGGCGGCGGTGCTCAACGGCGCACCAAGCTTCCTGCTGGCAAGCCTCGCAGGGTCCCTCTCCGCCCTTTATTTCTACCCCACGCTCGATGTGCGAACGCCCCAACTCGGCGCCAATATCGAGGGCCTCTACGTCGCGCGCATCGGCGTCATCCCGTGGTCGGAAATCAAGCAGATCCACGTCCACCACCACGCGCTGCGCACCATGCACCTGGCCACGCTGATCGTGACCACCGCGCGCCCCTTGAGCGAGGCGGTGTCCATCAAGGAGACGCTGTCCCCCGTCCAAAGGGTGACGGCACGCAATGTGAAGGTGAAGGGAAATACGATCCGCGTCAGCCTCCACACGCTGGCGCTGCCGCCCCAGTCCATCGAGCGGCGTCTGCGGACCCTATACACTGCGTCGGGCGGCTAACTCAGTTTACGCGATCTGCCGATAGCGCCCCTGGTGGTAAAGCAGCGGGTCGCCCTCGCCCGCGGTCATCGCTTGCACTTCGCCCACCAGAATTGTGTGGTCGCCTGCATCATGCTCGGCAACACGTCGGCACACGAAACGCGCCAGACAGCCTTCCATCAAAGGCAGCCCATCGCCCGCCTCAGCCCATTGGATGATGGAGAATGCGTCCGCAGCCCGCATGAAGCCGTCGGAGAGGTCGGCCTGGTGGGCGGCCAGCACGTGGATCGCAAAGCGCGGCGCGGCATGAAAGGCCGGATACCGCCGCGAGGATTTCGCCGGCGACCACATCACCAGCGGCGGGTCCAGCGAAAGGGACGCAAAGGAGTTGACGGTCATCCCCACGGGCCCGTGTTCCGATGCGCACGTCACCACCGTCACGCCGGTGGCGAACCGGCCCATGGCATCGCGGAAGGCGCGCCCGTCCGTAGGCGTCGCGGCGCTTTCCTCCTCGCCTCGGCTGATCGGTTCTGCGGCCCGCGGACCCGGCAAAGCGCTCATGGGAACATCCATCACGGCACCTCGTGACCGAGGGAGAGCTCGTAAATCTCAAACCAGGTCTGCCGGTCCATAGGCACCTTGAACGCGTCTGAAAGCGCTGCAATCCGCGCCACATTGTTGGTGCCGACCACGGGCAGGATCGTTGAAGGATGGGCCATCAGCCAGCTGAGCGCCGCAGCGGTTGCATCAGCGCCAGCGCGCGCACCCACCTCGGTCAGCTTCTCAAAAAGCGCCGGCCGTGCGCCGGAAAACAGCGCGCCGCCCCCAAGGGGCGACCACGCCATCGCCTTTAGCCCGCGCTCCTGAAGGAAGGCGAGATCACCGTCGGTGAACGGCACGGTGTGCAGCACAGAAATCTCGATCTGATTGGTCACCAGCGGGTGCCGCATGGCAGACTGAAGCAGCGTGAAGTCGTGCGGCTTGAAGTTGGAAACGCCGATGAAGCGGGCCTTGCCGTCATCAACTAGCCCATCAAGGGCGCGGCCCGTCTCCTCATGATCCATGAACGGGTCGGGCCGATGGATCATCAAAAGGTCCAGCGTGTCGATGCCCATATGGCTGAGCGATGCGTCCACCGACTGGGCAATGTGCGCCGCTGACGTATCGTAGTGCTTCACCGTGCGCTCCGGCGCCTTGCCGGTGAGAAGCTTGATGCCGCACTTGGAGGCAATCTCCATCTGGCCACGCAGCCCCTTGTCGGCCTTCAGCACTTTGCCGAAGAGCGCCTCGCTCTCGTAGTCGCCATAAATGTCGGCCTGGTCGAAGGTGGTGAGGCCCTGCTCCAGACACGCATCCACTTTAGCGCGCACCGCCTTTTCCGAGCGGTCCTCCCCGTCGTCGGCCAGTCGCCACATCCCATAGACAATGCGGGACATCTCAAGCCCTTCGGTAAGGGCAACGCGCGGCATCATCGCCGTTCTCCTGCGCCAAGCGGGGTTTGGGGGATGCCCTCCGGCACACGGCCATAGGCCTGCGGCAGCGAGCATGTGGTCATGTGCGGAAGCACCAGCTTGCCAAAGTGCTCCGCCTCTTCCCGGTGCGGATAGCCGGAGAGGATGAACGCGCGGATCCCCATGCGTTGATACTCTTCCAGTTCGCTGAGCACCTGATCGGCCGAGCCCACGATGGCGGCCCCGCAGCCTGACCGCGCCCGCCCGATCCCCGTCCACAAGTGGCGCTCCACATAGCCTTCATCGTCGGCAGCGTCGCGGTTCTTTGCCTGGTGGGAAACGCCGAGCGAACCGGCATCCAGCGCACGCTCGCGGATGGCCGTGCCCGCATCATCGTCAAGCTGGGACACGATTTCCCGCGCGTACTCCCGCGCTTCCGCCTCAGTGTCGCGCACCACCACATGCACGCGCAGCCCATAGTCCAGCGTACGCCCCCGCGCCTCGGCCAGCGCATTGATCGCCCGCATCCGCTCAGCAATATGCGCCTTGGGCTCCGGCCACATGAGGTAGACGTCGCAATGCTCTGCGCACAGCTTCAGCGCCGGCGGAGAATAGCCGCCGAAGTAAAGCAGCGGCCCACCCTCTTGGTAGGGCCGCGCCGGCTCGGTGCTCACGCCTTCGAAGTGGTAGATTTCACCGGCGTAGTCGATGGTGTCGCGCGTCCACGCCTGCTTCAGGATCTCCACCACCTCGCGCGAACGCTGGTAGCGGTAGGCGCTGTCGGCCTTCTCGCCCGGAAAGTCCGAGGAGATCACATTGAGCGTGAGGCGCCCCTCCAACATGTGATCAAGCGTTGCCACGGTGCGCGCCAGCATGATGGGCTGCATCTCGCCGCAACGGATGGCTGCCAAAAGATTGATCTTCTGGGTTATGGGCGCACAGGCGGCCACAAAGCTCAGCGTATCCTGCCCCACCTGATAGGAGGACGGACACAAAATGTTGCGAAAGCCCAGCCTTTCGGCCGCCTTCACAATGTCGGAGCAGTGGCCGAAGGACGATCGCAAGGCGCCGTCGGGCACCCCCAGATGGCGGTAGTCGTCCGAGCAGAGCGCCGCAAACCAACTCATCTCCACCGCGGTGAGATCGGGCGAAGTGATGGGCACGACTGTCATAACGTTCCTATTGCCCCGGCGCCGGACTTCGCGTTACGTAGCGACCTTGGCAGCATAGATCAATAGTGTATCAATTGTCGGATCTGACGCCCCCCGCAGCGCCCTCTCCCATGCCCCTTTACCGGCAGATCAGCGACCTTCTGGTTCGCGAGATCGACGCAGGCCGCATCCTGGATGGCGAGCGGCTCGACCCAGAGCGCACCATGGCCGCGCGTCTGGGCACATCGGTGGGCACGCTGCGCAAGGCCCTTGCCTACCTGCAGGACCAGGGCCTGCTGGAGCGCCGCCAAGGGTCCGGCAACTACGTGCGCCGCGCCAATGAGCGCGAAACGGTCTACTCCTTCTTCCGCATCGAGCTTTTGTCCGGCGGTGGCGCGCCCACGGCCCGCGTCCTCTCGGTGCGCAGAACCGCAAAGCCCGACCATGCGCCGGAGTTCGGCACATCGCGGGAGGCCTATCGCATCCGCCGACTGCGCCTCTTGGATGACGTCCCGGCGGTGGTTGAGGAAATCTGGCTGGATGCGGACACCGCCCCTCACCTTACCGCCGACATGCTGAGCCACAGCCTCTACGCCACCTACAAAAATGCCCTCGGCATCTGGATCACACGCGCGGTCGACAAAGTGAGCATCGGCAACGCGCCGGACTTTACGCCTGCCGATTTCGGCGTATCCCCCGGCGCTTTTTGCGGCCGCGTGGAGCGGCTGAGCTTCGCGCAGACCGGACTGCCGGTGGAGTGGTCCATCTCCCATTTCGACCCGGCCGTCGCCCAGTACGTGCAGAGGCTGAAGTGAGCGTCCTGCGCTACGCCATCGCCGGCGCCGGCATGATGGGCCAGGAGCACATGCGCAACATCGCGCTCCTGCCGGACGCGGCTATCCACGCCGTTTACGAGCCGGACGCCGCCATGGCCGCCAAGGCCGCCGAGATTGCGCCCGCCGCGCGCATGGCCGGATCATTCAACGACCTGTTGGGCGACGATAAGGTGGACTGCCTCCTCATCGCCTCCCCCAACCACTGCCACGTGGAGCAGCTTGGCGCTGCCCTCTCGGCGCAGCCGCAGCTCCCCATCCTGGTGGAAAAGCCCCTTTATACAGGCGCTGAAGACGTGGCGCGCCTCACCGAACTCAGCGCCTCTCAGCCCCGAGTGTGGGTGGCGATGGAGTATCGATACATGCCCGCCATCGCCAAGCTGATCGCTGAGGCGGAGCGCGCCACCGGCGGCATCAAGATGCTCACCATACGCGAGCATCGCTTCCCGTTTCTGGACAAGGTGGGCAACTGGAACCGCTTCAACCGCTTCACCGGCGGGACTTTGGTGGAAAAGTGCTGCCACTTCTTCGACCTGATGCGCCTCCTCCTCAACGCAGAGCCCGTGCGCGTCATGGCGAGCGCCGGCCAGTCGGTGAACCATCGCGAAGAGCGCTACGGCGGCGAAACCCCCGACATTTGGGACTGCGGCTTCGTCATCGTCGACTTCGACAGCGGCGCCCGCGCCATGCTTGAGCTGTGCATGTACGCTGACGGCTCGCGCTACCAGGAAGAACTCTGCGCCATCGGCCCC
>JBCDFB010000016.1:0-18576 GCA_039178655.1 Pseudomonadota bacterium
CACCAGCGCACCGGCCCGCGCTGGACCCAAAAGCGCCTGCGCCTCCCGCACCGCGTCGGGCGCCGCCGTTGCGTAGATCATGGGTGTCGCATCAAGAGGCTGATCCGCCAGCCAACCTGCGGCGTGCTCGACACCGTTTTGGGCAAGTTGCGCTGGGTCGAGCATGAGCGCCGGCCCGTGTTGTTTGAACGCAGCCACCTGCTGGTTGGTCATGGCCGAGCAGCTTCCCGAAAGGATCACCGCCCCCTCTGCCACCTCCGGATTCTTGGCCTTCCCGCCGGCAACCGTCAGATGGCCGTCGCGCTGCCAAATCCCCGGCAGCGCCATGGCGACGGCACTGCCTCCAGTCAGAACCGTCAAGTCCTTGGTCGCCTCCGCGATAACGGCAAGGTCATCATCTGCCACGGCGTCCACCACCACGTGAGCAACACCCTCAGCGGCGAGGTTCGAAAGCCGTTCTTTGAGGGCGGCGGCCCCTCTCGCCACTACGAGCCGGTTCGCAAGGCCCACCCGTCGCTTCACCTGCGGCGCCAGGAGGCGCATGAGGTTGGAGTCGCGCATGGGCGTCAGCGGGTGATCCTTCATGGAGCTCTCGGCCAGCGGCTGCTCGCCGACGAAGAGGTTGCCCATGAAAATCGCGCGGCCGTTTTCAGGGAACGCAGGGCAGTAAATGGTCTGTTCCGCCCCCAATGCGTCCATGACGGCTTCGGCCACCGGGCCGATGTTGCCCTTCGCCGTGGAATCGAAGGTCGAGCAGTATTTGACGAAGAAACGCTGGGCGCCCCGGTCGGCAAGGAAAGAAAGGGCTTCCAGCGACTGGCGCACTGCCTCGTCCACAGGCGCCGTGCGGGACTTTAGCGCAATGACCTCGAAGGGGGCTGCATCATCATCCGTCCCCTCTTCCGGCACGCCGATCCGCAGGGAGACTCTGTGGCCGGAGCGGGCGAGGAGGCCCGCAAGGTCCGTTGCGCCCGTAAAGTCATCGGCGATCGCTCCCATGAAAACGCCCAACGCGCGTCTCCTTCCCCAAGTGCTGAAGTTTATCGCGCCAAACTGCCCAAACCGATAGGGCGATGAAAGGGCCTCGCAGTTCGCGCTAGTGCGCCAATCCCTGCTGGGCGATCGTCTCCTCCGACGCGCTGAAGCCCGCCAAGGTTCTTGCCATAACTGCAAAGGGCACGTCGCCGCAGAGGCTTGCAGCCACATCCGCGCCGGTGAGTGCACCGAACTTAAACCCGTGGCCTGAACAGGCGGACACCACAACTGAGCTGTCGATCTGTGCGGTGAGGAAACGCTTATCGGGCGCCAGGGTCCAATAGTTCGCTTGCCCCCAACGCACGGCGAACTGTTCGATGTGGCGAAAGCGGCCGCGGTACTTCTCCACCACAGCTGCGATGTCGGATGGCTTGATCTCACGATCGGTATCGTTGCGATCCTGGCGCCCCAAAATGCCAGCGCCGAGCTTGAGGGGGAGACCGTCCACTGGCGGAATGCCCCATAGCTCGTCCGGTCCGCCGAGGTCGGTCCAGCAAGGGGCGTTGCGCCACGCGTCAGCAAGCTCGTCAGGCGGATCGGCGTAGACGATGAGCGTGCGCACCGGCGTCAAAGTGTTGCCAAGCTGCGGGACCAGCGCCGGGATGCCGACGCCGGCGGTGATCACAAGACGGTCAGCGGAGAGTTCCTCGCCCGTCTCCAGCGTTACGCTGGAGCGGGTGTGGTCGAGAGCGGCGACCGGCGTGCGCTCCCGCACGATCGCGCCGTGGCGGCGCAGCCAGCCAGCAAGATCTGATAGGATGTGATTGGCAAAGAGCGCCCCGCCCTCAGACAGCAGGACGAAGCGGGCATGGGCTGGATCCAAGATCGGAAAGCGGGCCGCAATGTCATCGCCCTTGATGCACTCGAAGGGGATGTCCAAGCGCTGCAGCATTGTGCAGGAGCGATCAGCATAGTCGCCCGGCTCGATGCTGACGGCGATGTTGCCGGTGTCCGCCAGGTATCGGCTCTGCGGGCCTTCCAAGTCCGCCCACATGGCGCGCCATGCGGCGTACGCCTCGCCGGTACGCGCGCAGTAGACCGCGGCATCGCCGTAAACGCGCCGGATGATCCTGTGGTGATCGCTGGAGGAGGCGACAGGGGCAGGTATTGGCCCTTGTTCAAGCAGTGTGACGGACCACCCCCGCTTGAGGAGCGCCCGTGCCGTGGAAAGGCCGACAATGCCGGCCCCCACAATGATTGCGCTGCTTCCTGACACAGCGGCCCCTTTCCCACTTGCCATGCCATAAGGCTCTGGATGGGCCGCCGTGTCACGCCCGCTGTGCGCGCGGGCGGATCAACTTTCCGGTGTGAGGCAGTCGCGCAGCGCTGCGGCGTTGCCGGTCATCATGTCAAAGTAAAGGTCTTTGCCCGGCTCAAACGCTGCGCCAAGAGGGTCAAGCTCCCCGGAGCGCGCCCCGGTACCCTCGATGATGACCGACACAATCCGCGGCTCGAACTGCGGCTCTGAGAAGACGCAGATCGCGCCAAGATCACTCACGCGTTCCTGCAGCTCGGCGACGCGGCTTGCGCCGGGCAGCACTTCAGGGCTCACCGTGACAGAGCCTGCCGCGGCAATGCCATAGCGGGCTTCCATGTACTGGTAGGCGTCGTGGAAGACGATGAACGGGCGGTCCTGAACCGGCTCCAACGTCGCTTCCATGTCAGTTTCCAGCTGCTCAAGGCGGGCAATCGTGGCAGCTGCGTTCGCCTTGAAGTCGTCCGCATGCTCCGGCGCCGCCTTGGAGAGAGTTGCCGCGATC
Source organism: Pseudomonadota bacterium (assembly GCA_039178655.1). Lineage (GTDB taxonomy): Bacteria > Pseudomonadota > Alphaproteobacteria > Rhizobiales > Amorphaceae > Acuticoccus. Next base: position 2,796 of record JBCDFB010000016.1, read on the forward strand.
ACATTGACGATCGCCTCAGCGTTGTGCGGGTCAAGCCAGATGTGAGCATCCATGCCGGCTGCGCCGTGGGCGTGCTCTTCATGAGCATGCTCGTCATGGGCATGCTCACCATGGGCGTGGTCGTCGTGGGCCGCCTCTTTGGCCGCCTGCTCCTCGTGCGCATGGTCATCGTGCGCGTGCTCGCCATGGGCATGATCGTCGTGCGCGGCCTCGGTGGCCGCATGCTCCTCATGCGCATGGTCGTCGTCGTGGGCGTGCTCCTCGCCATGGGCATGGTCGTCGTGGGCTGCCTCTTTGGCCGCATGGTCGTCGTGGGCGTGCTCGCCGTGCGCATGATCGTCGTGCGCGGCCTCTGTGGCCGCATGCTCCTCGTGCGCATGGTCGTCGTGCGCATGCTCGCCGTGGTCGTGGTCATGCGCCTCAAACGCAGCATCCGAACGCATGGGAAGCAGGGTTACCCCATCCGCCTTCATGAGGGAGACGACCGTCGCATCGCCGGCGATGTTTTCAAGCGGGCGGGTCATGAAGGTCTCGATGCCCTCGCCCACCCAGAAGACCACGTCCGCATCCTGCAGCGCAGCAGCCTCTGAAGGGCGCATGGCGTAAGTGTGCGGAGACGCGCCGGCGCTCAGCAGAAGATCGGGGGTCCCAACGTCACCCATAACGGAGGCGACCAGCGAGTGGATTGGGCGGATGGACGCCACAACTTCTAGTTCGTGAGTGTGGGCGGGCGCTGGCAGTGCTACAGCAGCACTTGCCGCCGCAGTGAAAACGGCGAGGGGGGCGATTTTCGAACGCATGTCAGACCTTTCGCATCCAGCTCTCGATGTTATAACATTACATTCCTCGTTAACGGCCATTCCGCCCCAGCACAATCCCATGCAACAGCGCTCGTCACCGCAGGAGACTTCTGCCGCGGCCACGCTCGACAGCCCGCTTGTCACGTTGGAAGGAGCTGGGCTGAGCCGCAACGGGCGCTGGCTGGTGCGCGGCATTGATCTGACCGTTGGGAGGGGCGAAATCGTGACCCTCATCGGCCCGAACGGATCGGGCAAATCAACGACGGCAAAGATCGCACTGGGCCTCCACCGCCCCGATGAAGGCCGAGCGTTTCGCCGCAACGGGCTGAAGGTGGGCTATGTGCCGCAAAAGCTCGCCATCGACTGGACTTTGCCTTTAACGGTGCGCCGCTTCATGACGCTGACCAAGCGCCTGCCGGCGCGGACCGTCGATGCGGCGATGGAACGGGTCGGCGCCTCCGGCCTTGCAGACTTCGATCTGCGCACGCTTTCGGGCGGCGAATTCCAGCGCACCCTCCTGGCAAGGGCCATCGCTCTTCAGCCGGACTTTCTGGTGCTGGACGAGCCGGTCCAGGGCGTCGACGTGGCGGGTGAGGCGGCGATCTACCGATTGATCGAGGACATTCGCGAAACGCTGGGCTGCGGCATCCTTTTGATCTCCCATGACCTCCACATGGTGATGGCTGCAGCCGATACCGTGATCTGCCTCAATGGGCATGTGTGCTGCCGCGGCGCGCCCGAGGCTGTGGCGCGTGATCCGGCCTATCACGCGCTCTTTGCCGATCGGCGGGGGCCGGCGGTCGCGCCCTACAAACACAAAGAGGGCGGATCGACAGGCAGCACGCATGCTCGATGACTTCTTTACCCGCGCAGTGGTTGCCGGATTGGGCGTTGCGGTGGTTGCGGGTCCGCTGGGTTGCTTCATCGTTTGGCGGCGCCTTGCGTACTTTGGCGATACGCTCTCCCACGCCGCGCTCCTTGGCATTGCGCTGGCGCTGCTTCTGGACCTCAGCATCTTCTTCGCAGTGTTCGCCGTGTGCGTGCTGGTCTCCGTCGCATTGCTCGGGCTGCGACGGCAGCAGACACTGTCGTCCGACGCGCTCTTGGGGCTGCTCGCCCACGGTGCGCTGGCGATCGGCCTGGTTGCCCTCTCGTTCCTGACCTTTTTGCGGGTGGACTTGATGGGGTTCCTCTTCGGCGACATTCTTGCCGTATCGGCAAACGACATTGCCGTCATCTACGCTGGCGGCGCATTCGTTGCTGTCCTTCTCGCGGTGCTGTGGCGCCCTTTGTTCGCGGCAACGGTTGATCGCGACATGGCGGCCGCGGAGGGCATGAAGCCGGAGGCGCTCGACTTTGCGCTCATGGTTATGCTGGCAACGGTCATTGCCATTGCGATGAAGATCGTCGGCGCCCTGCTGATTACCGCGTTGCTCCTCATCCCGGCGACTGCTGCACGCCAACTGTCCCGCGGGCCCGAGACCATGGCGCTGATGGCCGCAGTCTTGGGCGCCCTCTCCGTCATCGCTGGTCTTCAGGTTTCGCTGGCACTCGACACGCCCGCCGGTCCTTCAATCGTCATGGCAGCGGTGGGGTTCTTTCTGTTTAGCATGTTGCCGATCACCAAGTTTCTTCGACAACAGCGCAAAGGCTGAGATGCCGAACACGGTGCAGGGCCGCAGCGGCACCAAACTGTGTAGGCAAACGGCTCACGGCCTATCAGACCCCGGATAATCGCCGCTCGGACGTCGTGCGCGCCCGCAGCGTTCCTTCGTGGGCTCAATCGGCGGGCGACCATTCGTAAGGTCTCAGGGGTTTGACGCATCAACCCCACCCTTGCCTGCGCGATGCCCGGCCACGAAGCCTTGTCCACCTGCGACGCTTGCGGGGCGGTTCCGAATGCACGCGGCCGCGGTGTCCCCGGCCGCATCAGCGCCATCCTCGGCGCAATTGTCTCCGCGCCGTGACGGTCAGTGACAGGATTTCGCGGGCGCTGCAGGGTCTGTCACGGCGCATCCGTGGCGCAATTGCTCACACGCGCCGATGGGTTCATGAAGCGCAACGCAAAGAGCGCGCATTCGGCCCAAGACTGTGCTCTTTTTAGGGAACGGGCGCCCGCCGGCCCCGCAGAGCAGGGAGAGACGGAGCATGGCGTACCGGTCGATTGTGTGCCTCAACAGCGGCTTTGAGTTTGAAGCGAGCAGCCTCGCGACCGCCTTCGCCCTTGCCAAGGCGAGCAACGCGCACCTGCGCATCGTCCATGCGGAATACGTCGTCCATCCCTCTGCCATGGTGTTTGGCGAAGCGGCGATCCTCAGCACAGGATGGGCCGAAGCGGTGGACAGGCAGCTCGCCGCAGACCGCACGCGGGCGAAGGAAGCTGCGGCCACAGCTGCTGCAAAGGCCGGCCTTCCGCTGGCCACCGCCGGTGAAACGGCGCTGCCGCGCGCTGAGTTCATTTCCATGCAGAGCGTCTCTAACCGCGGGCTTAGCCGCACGCTCAGCATGTGCGACCTCATCATTATGGGCGGCCCGAAGGGCGCCGCGGGATGGGCGGAGGACTCCATTGCAAACCTTGCCCTTTTCTCCACCGGTCGGCCGGTATGGCTGGTGCGCCCTCTGGGTGACGGGGCACCGGCGAACGTGCGCCCCAAGACGGCAATGATTGCCTGGTCGCCAACGCCCGAGGCGCTCCATGCCCTGCGCGCTGCCGTCCCGCTTCTGGCGTTGGCGGAAGCGGTGCATTTGGTAAGCGCCAGTTCAACGCCCGCTACCGAGGCCACCGAGGAGGAAGCGCTCGCCCTTGCCTACCTTGCCGCCCACGGCATCAACGCGCAGCGGGATGCGCTTGGAACAGGAGGCAAGTCACCCGCCGAGGCAGTGCTGTCCCACGCCCGTGCAGCCCAATGCGACACGCTCGTCATGGGCGCCTATGGCCACAGTCTGTTCCGCGAAATGATGATCGGCGGCTTCTCCGAAACCATGATCACAAACGCTGAGTTTCCGCTGCTCCTTTGCCATTGAGCGCCCCGCTGAGGGGCGACCGATGGCAGGCTTCTTGCAACCCGAAGTTCTCGGGCGGGCGCGCCCGACAGAACAGCGACTGGGAGCAGAACCGATGGGACGCACTTTGATGATGACCGCCGCTGCGGTTGCACTTTTCTCAGCAAGCGCTGCGGACGCGGAGACCCTGCGCTGGGCGAACGACGGCGATATTCTGACCCTTGATCCCTACGCTCACACGGAAAGCTTCACCTCCTCCTTCCTCCACCACATCTACGAGCCGCTGGTGCGCCGCGACGAGAACCTGGAGTTCGAGCCGGCGCTTGCTGTCTCCTGGGAGCTGGTTGAGCCCACGCGCGCACGCTTCAACCTGCGTGAGGGTGTCACCTTCCACAACGGCAATCCGTTTACGGCAGATGATGTGGTTGCCAGCGTCGAGCGGCTGATCCACCCCGATGCGCGAGCGCGCGGCAACCTCTCGGCCGTCAAGGCCGCCGAGAAGGTGGACGACCTCACGGTCGATCTGGTGCTGAACGCGCCAACCCCTCTGTTGCTGAACGATCTTTCCGGTGTCTTCATCATGGACGCTGAATGGATGGAGGCGAACGACGCGCTAACGCCCGGCAACACCACCACCGGGACGGTCACGTACGCCTCCGACCACACGAACGGCACCGGCCCGTTCGTTCTGGAAAGCCGCACGCCCGACGCGAAGACTGTGCTTTTGGCCAACGAAGGCTGGTGGGACACGCCAAAGCACAACATCACCACCATCGAGTTTACGCCCATCGGCTCCGACGCCACCCGCGTCGCCGCGCTGCTGTCTGGCGAAGTGGATGTGATCACCCCTGCCCCGCTTCAGGATACCGCACGGCTTGAGGCGGCGGACGGCGTGGTTGCGCTGCAAAACCCATCGCTGCGCACCATCATGCTCGGCCTTAATCACGGCGACGACGAGTTGGACGCCGCGCCAGGCACCGGCTTTAACCCCACCAAGGACATCCGTGTGCGCGAGGCGCTGTGGCGCGCCATCGACATGGACGCCATCGTGGAGAAGGTGATGCGCGGCAAGGCGCGGGTTGCAGGCCTCATGATCGCCCCGCCCATCGCCGGCTATGTGGCCGAGGACGATGTGAAGCCGCAGTACGATCCGGAAATGGCGGCAGCGCTCCTTGCCGAAGCCGGTTATCCGGACGGCTTTACCATGGGGCTCGACTGCACCAACGACCGGTATGTGAACGACGAGGAAATCTGCCTCGCCATCGCCTCCATGTGGCAGCAGATCGGCGTTGATGTGAAGCTCACCACCCAGACGAAGGGCAACCACTTTCCCAAGGTCGATCGCGGTGAGACGGATGCCTACATGATTGGCTGGGCAACTCTGCCGGCCATGGACGGCTACAGCCCCGTGCGCGCCATGATCGCCAGCCGCGACGGCGAGTTCGGCGGCAACAACCCCAACGGCTACTCCAACGAAAGAATTGATGAAATCGCCCGCCTTGCTGCATCCGAGACGGATAACGAAAAGCGACTGGCGATGATTTCCGAAGCCATCAAAATCGCCAAGGACGAGATCGCCTTTATCCCGCTCCACCAGCAGCCCCTTTCCTGGGCGGCGCGCGACAATGTCGAACTCATCCAGTTCCCCGACAACTATTTCCGGGCCTGGCACTACAAGGTGAACTGAGTTTGGCTCAACGCCTGTCACGGCGCGTGAAGACCCGCGCGCCGTGATCCCATTCATTGCGCGCCGGCTCGCGCAGGCGGCGGTGGTGGTGCTCGCCATCGCCATCCTCAGCTTTGTCATGTTCCGTTATGTGGGCGACCCGGTGGCCGCCATGTCGCGCGAGGATGCGTCCGTGTCCGAGCGGGAGGAACTGCGCACAGCCCTGGGGCTGGACCAGCCGGTGGTCGTCCAATTCTGGCACTTCCTGGGCCGGCTCGCGGATGGGGACTTTGGCGTCTCGTACCGCACCCAGCGACCGGTCGCGGACATGATTGCCGAGCGCCTGCCCGCAACGCTCGAACTCGTCCTGATGGCAACGGTCCTTTCCCTCGCCGTTGGAATTCCCCTTGGGGTTTTGACCGCCGTCCACCGCACGGGATGGATGGCAACGTTCGTCCAGTCGGTGTCGCTGGTGGGCATATCTGTCCCCACCTTCGTCACCGGGATCATGCTCATCCTGCTGTTTTCCGTGACGCTGCGGTGGCTGCCGTCCTTCGGCAGGGGCGAAACCGTCGACATTGGTTTTTGGAGCACCGGATTCCTGACGGTGAGCGGGTGGCGGGCGCTGATCCTGCCGTCACTCACCCTGGCGCTCTACCAGATGACACTCATCATGCGCCTGGTGCGGGCGGAGATGATCGACATCCTCTCCACCGACTATGTGCGTTTTGCGCAGGCCCGCGGGCTGCCGGCCGGCTTTATCCACTATCGCCTGGCGCTGAAGAACGCGCTGATGCCTGTCATCACCATCACGGGCATGCAGATCGGCGGGCTGATCGCCTTCGCGGTCGTGACGGAGACCGTATTCCAGTGGCCGGGCCTCGGGCTCCTTTTCATCCAGGCCGTCTCGTTCGCGGATGTGCCGGTGATGGCAGCCTACCTTCTGTTCGTCGGGCTCCTCTTCGTGGCGCTCAACGCCATCGTCGACATCGTCTACCTCATCGTCGATCCGCGGCTGAGGAGCGGACAATCGTGATCGCTGCTGCCGCACCGCCGGCCCTTTGGCGCGCCTTCTTCCGCTCTCCCAAAGCAATGGTCTCGGCGGCAGGGGCGCTGCTCCTCATCGGCGCGGCATTTCTGGCGCCGATCACTGCCCCGCACGAGCCCTTCACGCTGGGCACCTTCAACCTCATGGATTCAGAACTCCCGCCCGCGTTCATGGCGGGCGGCGATCCGCGTTTCCTGCTCGGCACCGACATGCAGGGGCGCGACGTGTTCTCCGCCATCCTTTACGGAATGCGCATTTCCCTCACCGTCGGCTTCCTTGCGGTCACCATCTCCGCCGCTGTGGGCACGCTGATCGGCCTGGTTGCCGGCTATCGCGGCGGGCTGCTCGACGCGGTACTGATGCGCCTCGCGGATGTGATCCTCTCGTTCCCGACGATTTTGATCGCGCTGCTCATCGCGGGAATCGCGCGGGCGGCGCTCCCCCAGGCGGCCGCGGGCGAGGCGGCCATAGCCGTTTTGGTGTTCGCCATCGCCATCAACGAATGGACCCAATACGCGCGCACCGTGCGCGGACAAACGATGGTCGAGGCGCGGCTTGACTATGTGAAGGCTGCACGCGTCACCGGGGTTGCCGACGGTACGATCCTGCGCCGGCACGTCCTTCCCAATGTGGTTTCGCCGGTGATCGTCATTGCCACCATCAACCTTGCCCTTGCGATCCTTGCTGAAGCCACCTTGTCGTTCCTTGGGGTTGGGATGCCGCCGACCTCCCCCTCGCTCGGAACGCTCATCCGCATCGGCAATGAGAACCTTTTTTCCGGCGTCTGGTGGGTCGTGGTGTTCCCGGCCGCTGCGCTTGTGCTTCTCGTTCTGTGCGTGAACCTCTTTGGCGACTGGCTGCGCGATGCCCTCAACCCCCGCCTCAACTGAGCCGCGCCTTTGCGTTCGGGGCCTCACCGTCCGCTATGGTGAGGCCGACGCGGTCAAGGAGGTGGACCTTGATGCGCATGCCGGTGAGATCGTTGCGATCGTGGGGGAGTCGGGTGCCGGCAAGACCTCCATCGGCGCAGCACTCCTTGATCTGGTGGACCCGCCGGGGCGCTGGAATGCTGAGCGCGCCACGCTGGACGGCGAGCCCATAGACTTTGCCCGCTGCCACGTCCGCGGCCGGGACATCAGCGTCATCTTCCAGGATCCGCAGACGGCCCTCAACCCGCTCTTTTCGGTGGAGGCGCAGCTCACCCAGATGCTGCGCCATCATGAAAGGGTGGGAGAGCGCGCCGCAAAGGCGCGGGCGGTGGAGATGCTGGAGGAGGTGGGGATTGCGGACGCAGCCGCCCGGGTGCGCCAGTTCCCCCATCAGTTCTCAGGCGGGATGCGCCAGCGCGTGGTCATCGCGCTCGCCATTGCCTGCAACCCGCGCCTCGTCATCGCCGATGAGCCCACCTCCGCGCTTGACGTGTCGGTCCGCGGCCAAGTGCTCGATCTCATCAAGCGCCTCGCGCGGGAGCGCGGCACAGCCGTCCTCCTCATCACCCACGACATGGCCGCCGTTGCCAGGATTGCAGACCGTGTTGCCGTCATGCGCTACGGCAACATCGTGGAGACCGCATCCACCGCCGATCTCATGGAGCATCCGCAGCACCCCTACGCGCAGATGCTGATCGATGCGGTCCCGCCGGGGGACAGGACCATCTCCCGCTTCAAGGTGCCTGACCTTGCCCCCGCCGCCCACTCCGGCCGCTCGCCTGACACGTGGCTGCGGGCTGAGGGCCGCGACAGCGACACCGGCGCCGGCGCCAACAGTGGGCCAGTGCTGCAGCTTGAGGGGGTGACCAAGCGGTTTGCCCTATCGCCGGGCCTTTTCGGCCGGGGCGGGCGAATACTGACCGCGGTCGACGATGTCTCGTTCTGCATCGGCCGCGGCGAGGCGTTCGGTCTGGTGGGCGAATCCGGATCCGGCAAATCCACCATCGCACAACTGGTCGGCGCGCTGCACGCCCCTGACGGGGGGACGATCACGTTCGCCGGGAAGACCTTGCGCAAGACGTCCAAGTCCCAGGCGCTCACCGCCTATCGGGACGGTCTGCAGATGATCTTCCAAGACCCGTTTTCGTCCCTTAACAGGCGCATGCGGGTGGGCGACATTATCGCTGAACCCATCCTCACTCGCCGCACCGCGTCCAGAGGGGAAGTGGGCAACATCGTCGGCGGGCTGCTGGAGCGGGTGGGTCTGCCCGCCAACGCCATGCACCGCTACCCCCATGCATTTTCCGGCGGCCAGCGCCAGCGGATTGCCCTTGCCAGGGCCCTTGCCGGCCGCCCTCGCCTTCTCATTTGCGACGAGCCCACATCAGCCCTTGATGTGTCGATCCAGGCGCAACTCCTCAATCTTCTCATGGACCTGAAGGACGACCTCGGCCTATCGCTCCTCTTCATCACCCACGACCTTCCTGTGGTGCGGCAGGTGGCGGACAGGATCGGCGTCATGCACCGCGGCCGCCTCGTGGAGTTAGCCGGCGCTGACGCGCTGTTCGACACGCCAAAAGACCCCTACACCCGCACCTTGATGGACGAACTCCCCCACCGACACACCCATCCACACCCTGCAGGAGCGCTCTGATGGCCGACCTTCGCATCGACAATGCAGTCGTGGTGACCATGGACGGGGGCCGCCGCGTCATCGAACGCGGGTCGGTTGCCATTGAAGGAGAGCGCATCGCCGCGGTCGGCCCTACGGTTGAGGTTGCCGGCGCCCACCCCGCCCGGGAGGTGATCGACGCGGAGGGCATGGCCGCCATGCCGGGCTTGGTGGATGTGCACGCCCATGCCGGCCACGGCCTTATCAAGACCATGGGCGGGGGCGATGGGTCGGCTTGGTACGATGCCTGCCGCGTTGTCTACACCCTGGCCTCCGACCCCGAGTTCTGGCGCGCGGAGGCCGGGCTTGCCGGCCTTGAACGGCTGAAGGCGGGGGTCACCACCGGCGTCTCCCTCCTCGGCGGCGGCGACAGTGTGATGCGCACCGACCGGCGCGAGCCTGCCGACGCGCATTTCGACGCCATTGCCGCGCTCGGCATCCGTGTCGTGTTGGCGCTCGGCCCCACGCGGCCGCCCCATCCGTGGACCTATGGGCGATGGGAAAACGGCACCCGGCACGACTATGAGGTGACCTTCGAGGAGCAAATTGCCACCTGTGAAACCCTCATCAAGGATCGCCACGGCGGCGAGGGACAGCGCCTTAACGTGTGCATGCTCTCCCCCACGCTCCGGCGCGAACACCTTGACGGCGCCACCCAGGCCGAGTTCGACAACTTGGTCCACCAGGCTCAGACAGCCTCCAACTTGGCACGCGAACATGGGCTCGTATTCACCCAGGACGGGCATAAACAGGGGACGGTGAAGTTTGCGCAGGAGAAGCTCGGCATTTTGGGGCCGGAGGCGCTGCTCTCCCACTCCACAGACTTCACTGACGAGGAGATTGCGATCTGCGCCGACACGGGCACCAAGATCGCTCACAACCCGAGCGCCGTTGCCTCCATTTTCGGCCGCTGCCGTGTCCCGGAAATGCTGGACGCCGGCGTCACCGTCGGTCTCGGCTCCGACGGCACGGCACCGGACCGCTCCGGCGACATGTTCCGCCACATGCAGCAGTGCATGCACTACCACCGCCGCCACTTCCGCGATTCAGGTGTGCTGCCGCCCGGGCGGGTCATGGAGATGGCAACAATTGAAGCGGCCAAGGCACTCATGATGGATGACGAGATCGGCTCCCTGGAGGTGGGCAAGCGGGCCGACGTCATCCTCATCGACCTCAAAAAACCGCACCTTTACCCGCCCAACATGCCGCTTTACCGCATCGCCTGTTTCGCCAACGGTGCGGACGTGGACACCACCATCGTGAATGGGACGGTGCTGATGCGCGGCCGGAACGTTCTGGCGGTGAACGAGACAGCGGTGCTTGAGGCGGCAGCGTCGGCGACGGAAACAATGCTCGACCAAACCGGCCTCCACCATCTGCTGAAGACGCCCGACACCTTCTTCGGCACCACCCGTTACTAAAGTGATTGCGCCGTCCCCTCGGCAAAGATGCGGCAAGGTGATAGGCAAGGCTGCATGGAAGGGCGAAGCTTAGTTCGCTGGCGTATGCCATTACACCGCCGCGCATGCCGCAGGCCCCGGCCCCTTGGCTGAAACCGCCGGTACCGGCCAGGCCCCGGGTCCGCTGGCGCGGGTCCTTGCGCCGGTGCGCAGCTTGGCTCCAGGGATCGCACTGTCGCTGACGGTCGCCGCCGCCGCGGGTTTCGTGGCCGACCACTATGGCGGCCCGGTCATGCTGATGGCCCTCCTCATCGGGATGGCGCTCGCTTTCTTGTCAGAGGGGCCTCGGGCCGGACCCGGTATCAAATTCTCATCCAAGAAGATCTTGCGGATCGGTGTCGCGCTGCTGGGGCTGCGCATTGCCGTGTCCGACGTGGTGGGGCTTGGCGCAGGCACGGTGGGTCTGGTCCTCGCCGGGATCGCCATCACCATCGCGGCAGCCCTTCTTGCGGCGCGGATCGCTGGGGAGAGCAGCCGGCTCGGCACGCTGATCGGAGGGGCCACGGCCATTTGCGGGGCGTCGGCGGCGCTCGCCATTTCTTCAGTCCTCCCCCGCGGGGCAGACCACGAGCGCAATACGATCTTCACCGTGGTTGCGGTCACAACGCTCTCAACCATCGCGATGGTGCTTTACCCGGTGCTCTTCCAATCGGCGGGCTTTACCGACCGGGAGATCGGTATTCTGATCGGCGCCACCATCCACGATGTCGCGCAGGTTGTGGGCGCGGGCTATGCCGTATCGGGGGAAGCGGGAGACACGGCAACCATTGTGAAGCTGATGCGTGTGGCAATGCTTCTGCCCCTGGTGCTTGCCGTGTCGTTCGCGTTCGCCGCGGCCCGCAAGGCAGCGGCATCCGGCGCTAAGGCGGAACTCCCCATCCCCGGCTTCGCCATCGCATTTGCGATCCTGGTGGGCGTCAATTCCATGGGCATCATGCCTGAGCCGCTGCGGGAGGCTCTCATTGAGGTCTCGCGCTGGTGTCTTATCACGGCGGTGGCGGCAGTGGGCCTCACCACATCGTTGCGGGAAATCGCAAAAGTGGGATGGCCGCCGGTGCTGATCGCCATCAGCGGCACGCTGGTGCTCCTGGTGTTCTGTGTCGCGGTCCTCTCCCTCCACATCGTTTGAGGAGGGAGATGGCAGCGCCGACCGTCCGCGTCAGCGCTGGCTTTGCGAGTGGGTCGCCCCTTTCAGATCACGTAGCTGGCGAGCGGCGGAAACCCGTTGAACGCCACAGAAGCATAGGTGGTCGTATACGCCCCGGTGCCTGCGATCAGAATTTCGTCACCAATCTCCAGGTTGATGGGGAGGGGATAGGGCTTCTTCTCATACATGACATCCACCGAGTCGCAGGTGGGGCCGGCAAGGACACAAGGCTCCAACGCACCGTCCCGCGCCGTTGCGATGGGGTAGCGGATGGCTTCGTCCATCGTTTCCGCCAACCCGTTGAACTTGCCGATGTCCAGATACACCCAGCGAATGTCCCCTTCAGCCTTGCGCGAAATGAGCACCACCTCTGACTTGATCACCCCCGCATTGCCGACCATCCCGCGCCCGGGCTCGATGATGGTTTCGGGGATGCGGTTGCCGAAATGCGCGCGGATGGCGTCGTTGATGGCATGGCCGTAGGCGGCCTCCTCGGGGATCTCTTCCAAGTAGCGGGTGGCAAAGCCGCCGCCGAGGTTGACCATTTTCAGCTCGATCCCGCGGTCTGACAGCGTGCGGAAGATCTCCGAGGCTGAGGCCAGCGCCCCGTCCCATGCGCGCGGGTTCTTCTGCTGCGACCCCACGTGGAAGGAGATGCCGTATGCGGTCAGCCCGGAAAGATGGGCATGGGTGAGAACGTCGAGCGCCATTTGCGGCTCGCACCCGAACTTTTTGGACAGGGCCCACTCCGCCCCCTCCCCGTCGCACAGGATGCGGCAGAATACTTTTGCGCCAGGCGCCGCCCGCGTGATCTTGTCCACCTCGGCAATGCTGTCGACAGCGAAAAGGCGCACGCCGCGGGCAAAAGCCGCCGCCACGTCGCGCTCTTTTTTGATGGTGTTGCCGAAGGAGATCCTGTGCGGCTCCGCCCCTGCGGCAAGAGCCATGTCGATCTCCTGCACTGAGGCGCAGTCGAACGATGAGCCGAGTTCGGCAAGGAGGGAAAGGATCTGCGGCGCCGGATTGGCCTTGACGGCGTAAAAGATCCGGCTGTCGGGCATGGCGCGAGCAAAACGAAGATAGTTCTCACGCACAACGTCGAGATCGACAACCAGGCAGGGTCCGTCCGGACGCACGTCGCGGAGGAATTGTTCGATGCGGTGGGTCATTCGCGGTAACCTCAAGCTCAAAGTTACTGCGCCGGTGCGCCAGCCGTTCGCCGCGTGCGGTGGAGGCGCGCGGGGGCGGATGACACACCGATGGCCGCGGGGCAAAGCCTCTGCGGCGCGTCGCGTCACGGTTCCGCACGGAGCGTGTCCGGCGGGGCGATATGCTCGCCCGGCCGCATGGCGGACGGTTGAGCTAGTGATGCTAGCGCTTTGAGTTTTGGGAAGTCCCGCGACCCGCACGCCTGGCAAGGATGTAGCCGCCTCTTTAGTGACCCCGGCGTGTGGACGGCCGGAAGAGACCAAAAAAGCCCTCTACGTCGTTGCTTCAAGTCGCGCTGCGCGGGCCGGACCGGCGGCTCCTCGCCGCCAAGACAACCACACGCAGGGTCCGGTTCAATCCGGAAGACCGGTCATGCCCCGCCTTGGCGTGTGCCGCAGCGTGACCGGCACGCGACCACAGGCACGTGCGAAATTGGGCACCAGCGATATGCGCAATGGGCGCCGATCTTTCAAGCGGAAAAGACGCACTTTTTGCGCCGCGCCAACGCCCGTGTCAGGTTGGCGCAATCGCGGCGGACACCGCTGCCGACAATGCGGCCTCGTGACGGTCGCGAAAGCCCTCCCAGTCGCCCTCAGCGTGCCTGTCGCCCCTCAGCGGCGTGACTGTGATGTGGTTCGCCTTCAGCAATTCGTAGTCGGACGCGGCGTCGGTCGGCATGGTCTTGGCACGCTTGAACTGAAGCCAGTGATAGGACAGCCCGCGCACGTCCACCCGCTCGTCCACCCGCACCCCGTCGATCAGGCCATGGCCCGGGCGGCAGACCGTCACCCCCGCCACCTCGGAGGGCGCGCACGCGGGAAAGTTCACATTGGGCGCGATGGGCCTTGGCCAATCAGCCTTCAACAGCGTTTCGATGAGTGGCTTGGCGTGCGCCCTAGCGGTCTCCCAGTGAATGTGTGTGCCCACAAAAAACTGGCTAAGCGCGATGGCCGGAACGCCCATCATCAACGCCGTCATGGCCGCGCCCACCGTGCCGGAGTAGGCAATCGCATCGGCCATGTTGCCGCCGCGGTTGACGCCGGAAAGCACAAGGTCGGGCCGCGCGTCCAAGATGTGCTCTACCCCCAGCACCACGCAATCGGCAGGCGTGCCGCGCACGAAAAAGCGCCTCTCGTCCTCCTCATGCACCCGCAGCGGCTCGTGCAGGCTGATGGCGTGGCTGACGCCCGACTGATCGAATTCCGGCGCAACCACCCAGACATCGTCGCTAAACTCCCGCGCAATCTCCTCAAGCAACTTGATGCCGTCGGCGCGGGCGCCGTCGTCGTTGGTGATGAGGATACGCATCAGAAAGCTCCGGTGGCGGGATGCGTGCGGCCTAGCCGTTCAGGGCACTTGCTGCAAGGCGGGCGCAATTGCCGCTGCCGGTCGCGCTTCGGCCATCGGTGTTGCTCCCATGTCGCAGTGCGCGTAGCGTGACCTTGAACGGGGCCTGAAAAGCTCCGCAACGAGGGAGAAGCCCATGAAACTTGCCATTGCAGTGGCAGCGTCGCTCACCATTGGTGTGTCGGCAGCGTCCGCGCAGGAATTCACCCTGCGCATCCAGAACCACCAGAGCCCTGAGTCGCTGTCGGGCAAAAACATTGCCCAGTGGGTTGATGACGTTCAGACCATGTCCGGCGGCCGCGTGGCCATCGAGATGTTTTATTCGTCCGCTATCGTAAAGTCAGTGGAGACCTTTGACGCCGCGATCAACGGCATCGTGGACGCTGACTTTACCAACGGCTCCTATCAGACCGGCAAGGACCCGGCCTTCCAGTTCGTGTCGGACGTGATGGGCGGCTACGAAACGCCGTGGCAGTTCTACGCCTGGCTCTACAACGGCGGCGGCATGGAGCTGACGCAAAAGCTCTACAACTCGTACAATATGCATCTTCTGGGCTGGCAAATCCCGGGGATGGAGTCCCTCAATGCCGCCAAGCCGCTGCGCACTGCGGATGATCTGAAGGACTGGAAGTTCCGCTCCCCGCCCGGGATGCAGACGATGATCTTTGAAAACCTCGGCGCCTCGCCCGTGGTGATCGACTTGACGGAAGTCTTCACCTCGCTGGAGACTGGGATCATCGACGGTGCTGACGCGTCCAACGTGTCGACGAACAAGTCGCTCGGCATCTACGACCTGGTCCAACACACCACATATCCCGGCTTTCACTCCATGCCGGCGGACCACTTCGCCATCAATCTTGATGTCTGGAACTCCCTGCCGGAGGACATCCAGCGCATTATGACGGTTGCGACGCAGAAGACCTCGTTCCGCACCACGCTGGACTACGCGGTCGACATCCAGCGCGCTGTCAACGAACTGCAAGGCCAGGTCACCTTCCACGATTGGTCGCCGGAAGCCCGCGGCTCCTTCCGTGAAGGCGCGCGCCAGGCCTGGAATGAGTTCGCCACCACGGACGGTGCGAAAGAGCTCATCCAGTCGCACCTTGCTTTCATGAACAAGATCGGGCTGACCACCAGCGGCGTGGAATAGGCCTTAGCTGGCTCTCATAAGCCGGAGATGAGGGCGCCCGTCCGCTGCAAGCGGGCGGGCGCCTTTAGTTTGACGTGCCTCACGGACCGCGCGCCGCGGCATCATTTGTGGGGCAATGACACCCAGAACATGACTTCCTCAAGCGCGATCATGCTTCCCCAAAGCACGCAGAGTGTGCTTAAAGCATGTCAGGGGCGACTGCCCTCAATGCGTTTTACGAGCGCCCATTGCGCCGGCCTCGCGCCGGCGCAAACCCATCCGGCGCTCGGGGATGGGGGACCTCCTGCCAGATCAACCGGAGCGTTGTCGGCAGGCTGACCGGAGGGCGCATCGCGCAACCGTCCTGTGGC
>JBCDFB010000017.1:0-17923 GCA_039178655.1 Pseudomonadota bacterium
CGTGACATGGATCACAAGTGTATCCGACTGTCTTTCATGTTTACGCCGGCACAAAAACTGTGCCGCGACCCCTACTTAGTTACCGGGAGCCGCGACACAAGGCTTAAACCGATGTCCATACCCTCTAATTGATAGTGAGGCCGCAGATAAAAGCGGGCGCTGTAATAGCCGGGGTTCTCTTCGTCCTCGACCACCATGACCTGCGCATCCGCAAGCGGCTTTTCCGCTTTCTGGGCCTCTGAGGCCATGGCAGGGTTTGAGAGGACGTAGCGGTTGATCCAGCTCTGCAGCCACGTCTGCAGCTCAGGACCTTCCTTGCTGGAGCCGATCTGGTCGCGCACCATGCACTTCAGATAGTGGGCAAAGCGCGACGTGGCGAAGATGTAGGGCAGGCGCGCTGACAAATTGTCGGACGCCGTCGCCTCTTCTTTGTCGTACTTCTTCGGCTTGTAGACGGACTGACCGCCGATGAAGGCCGCCTTGTCCGTATTCTTGCGGTGGATGATGGGCAGGAACCCTGCCGCGGACAGTTCCGCCTCCCGCCGGTCGGAGATGGCAATCTCCGTGGGGCACTTCATGTCCGTCCCGTCATCGGTGGGGAAGGTGTGGACCGGAAGGTTCAGCACCTCTCCGCCCGACTTCACGCCGCGAATGCGTGTGGACCAGCCGTAGTACTTGTACGAGCGGTTCACATTCACCGCCATGGCATAGGACGCGTTCATCCAGGCGTACTTCTCGCCCGAATGGCCGTCCGTCTGCTCCACAAAGGCGAACTCTTCCACCGGATCGCTTTCAGGGCCGTAGGGCAGGCGCGACAGCACACGCGGCATGCAAAGGCCCACATAGCGCGTATCGGTCTCGTCGCGCAGACCGCGCCAAGCGGCATAGTCAGGTGCATCGAACAGTTTGCCGATGTCGCGCGGGTTGGCCAGCTCGCGCCAGGAATCCATGCCGAGCATGTTGGGATCCACGCCTGCCAGGAACGGAGCGTGCGCAGCGCTTGCCACCTTTCCGAGCGAGCGCAAGACCGCAACGTCCTGCGGGCGCTGGCTGAAGTAGTAATCCCCCACCAAGGCGCCGAAGGGCTGGCCGCCGAGCTGGCCGAACTCCTGCTCGTAGATCTGCTTAAACAGAGGGCTCTGGTCCCACCGGGCGCCGGGGTACTCCTTAAACATCCCGCCGAGCTCGGACTTGGAGATGTTCATCACTTTAATCTTGAGCGATGAATCCGTTTCCGAGTTGTAGATGAGGTGGTGCAGCCCGCGCCACGCGCTTTCGATCTGCTGGAACTCAGGCGAGTGCATCACTTCGTTGATCTGATCGGACAACGCCTGATCGATCTTCGCAATCTCACCCTCGATGAAGTCCAGAACGTCTTCTTTGACGGTCTTGGCGTCGGCAAGGGCCTGCCGCACCAATGTCGCCACGCCCGCTTCCACCTCGGTCGCCATCACATCGCTGCGCGGGCGGAAGTTCTCCTTCAAAAGGTCAGCGAACTCGTCAGCATACTCGCTGGTTACGGGCTGCCCGCCGATGCTCTGTTCGGTTGCTTCGGTCGACATTCAATGATCCCCCGCGTTTTAAGACTGTGAGGGTTGATCGGGAGTGCCGTCAGCCGGCGTTGCGCTGTCCGCGGCTAGGGGCGCTTCTTTGTCGCCGCCCATGCGCTGTTGCAGCGCCTCCATCAACTTCGGATTGTTGATCAACTCTTTGATCTGCGCAGACGCCTTCGACTTGCCGTCCATGTAGCGCAGGAGGTTGGTGAGCTGTTCCCGGTCCTTCAGGAGCTTCGCCGTCGGCTCGATGGAGCGCGCCACCGCCGCCGGCGAAAAATCATCCATGGATTTGAAGTTCAGCTTGACGAGAAGTTTCTCCTTCGCCTCCGGGTCTAGCTTGTTGGCCACAGCCATCGCCACGCCAGGCTCAAGAGACACCATAAATTGCGTGAAATTGTCCATGTCCACTTGGGAGAAGGTACGATCGTTCACCTCGGGCTTCTCTTTGCCCGCGTTGCCGCTCAGGTCCGCCAAAACACCCATGACGAACGGCAGTTCAACAAGCTGCTCAGCATCATAAGGGTCTTCATAAGTAATGTGGACCCGCGGCGGGCGGTTGCGCCCAATAAAACCTTGCCCTTCACTCGGCATGGCCCGCTCCTTCAATAACGAACAAAATACCGCCGAGAGCTAAGCCGCAGTTGCCGACGACAGTCAACGCCAGCGCCGGATTTTTTTGCGCGATTCAAGTGCCGAAGCGTGCAAGTGACGGGGGTCACTTTCGTGGCTGTTTGCTTAATGGGAGCGGCACACACACATGACTGTGGCATTTTGACGAAGATATCATTTTCAGCGCACGAAAGGCTTCAGGATGAACGGGACCGAGAAAGAGGCAGACGATCAGCGCGTTACTTTGGACGGCGCGTTGAAAATGGCAGTGGAGTCGCTCCAGGAGGGCCAGATCGACCGCGCTGAGTATATTTTGAGCGAGATTTTAAAAGCCTTTCCCGATAACGCCTCAGCGGCGGAGTTCATGGGGATCACACGCTACCGCCAGGGCAAGGAGGACGAAGCGCTCGCCCTTTTAAAACGCGCGACGACGCTGGCACCTGACGCGCCTGGCGTCTTTATGAATTACGGCAACGTGCTGGTGGAAACCGCGCACTTCGACGATGCCATTGACGCCTACACGCGGCTTTTGCAGCTCGCGCCGGAGTCCGCCGCGGGCTGGAACAATATGGGCGTGCTGCTCAGGTCCAAGCGCAGGTTCGATCTGGCCGAAGAGGCGCTGCGCAAGGCGCTGGAACTCAATCCCGACGATGCGGCCGCCCACCATAACCTCGGCAACCTTCTGCTGGCCGCCGGGCGTATTGAAGAATCCGTCAAATGCGGTCTTCGCGCGCTAACATTGCTTGATGATCCGAACGTCGGCCGCAAGCTTTTGGGCCTTGCCTACGGCATGCTGGGTGAAACCGAAAAGGCCATCGAGGTTTACAAGGACTGGCTCGCTGAGGAGCCGGGGAACGCCACGGCCGAGCACCACCTCGCCGCGCTACAGGGGAAGACGCCGGAGCGGGCATCGGACGCCTAGGTGGAAAGCGTGTTCGACAACTTCGCAGCGTCGTTCGATTCAAAGCTCGCAAGCCTTGAGTACCGCGCGCCTGAGTTGGTCAAGGACGCCGTCCTCCGCGAGATCGGCCCCGATGCCCAGACGGACATTTTGGACCTTGGCTGCGGAACAGGCCTTTGCGGGCCGCTATTGCGCGCGAACGCGTCCCGTATGGTCGGGGTCGACTTGTCGGGCAAAATGCTTGCCAAGGCGCAGGATCGAAAGGTCTATGACGCGCTGGAGAAGGCAGAGTTCATCGCCTTTTTGGAGAGTGTCACCCAGCCCTTCGGCGCCGTCATTGCAGCCGATGCCCTTTGCTATATCGGCCCGGTGGAGGCGTTTGCGCAAAACACCCTCGCCGCCTTGAAGCCGGGGGGCGTGTTCGTGGGCAGCTTCGAGGCTGACCCGGACGATGCGGACGTCACCCTCACCAACACAGGGCGCTACACCCACGGCCGGCCCTACCTTGCGCGCGTCTTCAACGACGCAGGGTTCGAAGCGGTCACGCTCACCGCCGAGACGCTGCGCTTTGAACAGGGCAAGGAGGTGGCCGGCTGGCTGGTGAGCGCGCGGCGCCCTCAATAGTCGAGGGTCTGAGGCGAGCGGCTGGATGTGACGAGCGCGGCCGGGCAGTCCACCGCCGCGCCGTCAAAGGTGCAGTCCAGCACCTCGTTGACAAAAAGGCTGCCGATTGCCTCGCACCCAAGGCTGAAGTCGAAGGACAAAATGCGCATGCGCCCGGCGGGGATCGCGCCGAACGGGAGGGCCAGCCGCTGGGCGATGATGCCATCACTGCCGAAAATAAAGGTGTCCAAATCAAGGTTGGTCAGGTTGGCGCCAACGCCGTTGCGCACGATGAAGAACGCGCGGCAGGTGTCACCAACGGCCTCCAGCTTATTCAACTCGATGGCAAGGGCAGGCTGCGCGGCGCCCTCGGTCTGGGCGGCTGCCGGCGGCAGGGCAAGGGTTGCGCATAGGAGGGAAGCGCAAATGAAGAAGAAGGAGCGAAGCATTTCGGTCGGGCCTTTGAGGTAGTGTGTCGTCGCTCGCGGGCGGGGTCCTGCGAAAGGGGGGCTTCGGCGGCCCCGGGCGCCCCCTCGGCAACCCCTGCGGCAACCCTCATCCCCGGCCCGCCATGACCCGCCTGCGGAGCGCCACTACAATGACAGCATGACAGACAGGTGGCTACAGGCGTCGCCGCGCAGGAGGAGGCGCAGGCGCGCGCACACACGCCCTCAGGAGCGGTGGCACCGGCCGCAGCGTCCGCGCGTGCGCTGGCGCCGGCGCGCGTTTGTGCTGTCATGCTTGCTGCACCTCGTCATCGTGGGCGTCCTGCTCGGCTACCGCCCGACGGTGTTGACGGTGCCGCCGCCCAGCATTGACGGCATCACTGTGGAAATTGTGTCGGTGGAGACGCTGGAGGGGCCGGCAGTGGATGTGCCGGTTGCTCCCCAGCAAACCATTGACTTGGCGCCGGAGCGGGAGCAGGCACCGTCGGCTCCGATCCTGGCGCGGCCCGGCGAAGGCGTGGTGGTGCGCCGGCGCCTGCGCGCAGGCGGCGCCGAACCTGAGGCACTGCCGGAGCTTGCCGCAGCGACGCCGGTGGAGCGGGCTCGCGCGGCTGAGGCGGTGCGGCCGAGTGGGGCACGCTTGAGCCGACCGCCCGAAGGCGCCGTCAGCGCCCGGCCGCAGCCCATCCAAAGCGCACAAACGCCCGCGGCATTGTCGCCGAGCACCGCGGCAACGCAGGGCGCCATCTCCGGCCGAGCGCCGACCGAACCTCACCTACCCACCATGCCGGACGCTGCGGCAACAAGCCCGACTGACGACGGTGACACCCCATCCCCCGCGACCATTGATCGTGGGGAGCCCTCTGAGCGGAGTTCAGCATCTGTCGGCAGACCGACAGCGGCTGCGCCAGCCACGCGAGCTCCCACCGCCGTGCCGGAGCGCCCGGCGACGGCGACGGCGACGGCGACGGCGACGGCGAGGATACCAGTGCCCGACGAAGTGCCGCCGGTTGAGACCGTTGTTGCCGAAATTGCCGCAGCCGCACCGCAGCCGGCGGAGGCATTGGCCGCTGAAACGTTGGCGGCACCGGCTGCACCGATGACAAGCGCGCCTGTGGTTCATGCCGCCGCCGACCAAGGCGAGACGACGGGCACTCCACCGCCCGCAGCGTTGGAGCGCGCTGCCATCAGCGCGCCGCCGCTCCGCGAGGTTGCCTCCGGCGCCGGGTCAGCCGACGCCATCGCCCCGCCTCAGGCATCGCCTTCCGACCCGCCTTCCCGTTCAACGCCAGGAGCGGCCGCGCAGCCCGACGCAGCGGCCGTGTCGGCCCTTTCCTCCGGCTCGGCCGATCTCTTGGTGAGGCCACGCGAAGCGCCGCGCGCCCGGGAAATGGAAACGCCGCTGCCAGTGGCCGCGGGCGCGCCCTTAGGCCGTGCCGCAGCGGCTCCGCCTCCACAGGCCGACGTGGCCGACGCGCAGGACGCCGCCGCAACGCCCATCATACCGGTGGCCCATAGCGCGCGGGCCATGGCAATACCCCCCGAAGGCGTGCCTGGGGTGGATCGCGCCGTTGCACCAGAGGGGACCGTGTCAGCCGGCGTTGCTGTCCCCATTGCGCCCGCAGAGGTGCCGCTTCCACGTCGACACCGCGTCCCCGCCGAAAACAGACTGGCATCAACCGACAGCCCGGCAGCCGCACAGGCCACGCCGTCGCGCGCGCCGGCTGCCCGGCCAGAAAGCGCCGCTGCCCCGCCGCGGGTCGCAGTGGCTGAGCCGGCGCCGCGGGTCGCCAGCGCGGCCGCGCGGGACCATCAGGGCGCGGCATATCCGACCCGCGTCCACGCGCCGGAGGGGCATGTGCCGGAGGAGCCTGTGCCGGCCGCAGCTGCGCCCTCGCCAGTGGCTGATCGCGCATCGGAGCCATCCGCTGCGCCGACCCGCGTTGCACTCGCCGCCCGTGCGCCTACCACCCCGGCGCAGAACACCGCGGACGAAACGGTCAGCCCAAACCGCGGCCGCCAGCCGGGCCGTGAGACGCAGTCCACCATGGGCCGCGCCCCGGTGTTGTCTGCGCCAGCCACTCCTGCGCCAGCGACGTTCGCGCCCGCAGCAAGCGACCCGCCCCGGCCCGAACAAAGGCCAGACAGCCTCCTTTCCCGGCCCGCGGAGCCCACCTTGAATGGGCGCTCTGGAACAGCATCGACCGGACCGTCACCACCCGTGGCGGCGACGGTACCGGCGGACAGGATCGGGAGCGGCACACCGGCACCTCAACAGCCGAGCGGAGTTTCCCCGTCGCCGACAGGCCGGGTGGTTGCTGCGGTGCGTGTGCCGGCGCAAAGCCCGCAGCAGCGCACGCCCGAGCGGCAAAACGCCCGCCCGGTTCGCCCCGCAACTGCAAGCCCCGCGGAGGGCGCAGTGCCTGCTGGGGCTGCGCCAGCTGATCCGGTGCCGGTGGAGGCTGCCCCCGTCGCGATGGCGTTTGGCGAGGCGGCAAGACCCACCGCCCTTCTGCGCGCTGAAGCCCAAAGCCTTGATCTCAGCAGCGCGGTCGAAGAGGCCCTTGAAGCGGAACCGTGCTCGTTCGTCGGCGCCCAGTCCGTCGGGCTAGACGGCCGCGTCATCTTGACCGGCTTTGCCCCCATCAACCGCACCCGCTCGGGTGTGGGAGACACGGTGGACAGCATTGTCGGCGTGAGCGATGTGGATACGGCGCAGGTGGCCGAACTCCCTGTTCCCTGCGCTCTCACCGCCCTTCTGGGTGACCTCGATCGAGGCCGCGGCTCAGGCATATTGAGCGCCCCTGACAGGTCGACGCCCAGAATACACAACTTTGAATTCTACGACCCGCTCCGCATCGGGCTCCGCGCGCCGAAGTTCCCGGCACATATCATTGTGGACTACTATGCGGCGGACGGCCGCGTTTATCACATCGACCACAAGAACTGGCCGGACGAGGCATTTCCGCCGGAGCGCTACATGGAGTTGGGTGGGCGGCACGGGATCGGCCTCGACGTGACGCTGATCCCGCCCGGCGGCCAGGAGTACATGCTCGTCATGGCGAGCGATGCGCCGCTTTGGACCGGCGAGCGCCCGGTTGCCAGCGCACCGGACGAATACATCCAAAATCTTGCCGCGCGCATCGAGTCGCATGTCAGCAGTGGTGGACAATTGGAGGTCCTCGGAACGATTATCGAAACGGGAGAACCGGACGACAACTGAGGCTGACTGGGGAGGGCCGCAGCGTGAGACGCAACCGTTTTGAGAAGGTCGATGACGTGCAAGATGACGCCATCACGCTTGAGCTGGCGCCCGAAGGCGATGCGGAGATGGCGCGGGTGCACGTGCCCGCAACCGTCCGTCCCGCAGGCGAGGAGGGGGACGGCATGGATGTGTCCGAAGCGCTGGGAAAGAAGGACGCCTTCCGCGGCGCGATCCGCCTTGCCAACACTCTGAAGGCGCCAGTGGTGGTCATGGGGCCTGACGCGGCGTGGGACGAAGCGTGGGGAGACCTTTACACCCCCGTATGATGGCCTGGCCGGTGCGCGCGGCTTACGCGATGAAGCCGCGGCGCCGTCCGCCGTCCCCGCGCAGACTTGAAGGACAGTGCCCTGGTCCGCCAGCGCATTTGTGGCATTGTGCGCTGACGGCTGTGATCTCTCAGCCAAAAACAATGAAATAATGTCAAAAGAGGAATACGCCCGATGGTCAAAAGTCTGACGCGGACTGCTGCTACATTTGCCACGGTCTTGGTCGTTGCCGGCCCAGCGATGGCCATTGAAGCAATGCCCTCACCCGAGGGCGCTTCGGTGCGGATCATCTCGCCCCAGGACGGTGCCACCGTGACTAACCCTGTGACTGTGGTCTTCGGCCTGACAGGAATGGGCGTCGCGCCGGCGGGTGTGGAGCTGGAAAACACCGGTCACCACCATCTTGTGATCAACCAGGAACTGCCGCCGCTCGACGAGCCCATCGGCATGTCGGACACCCTGCTCCACTTCGGCGGCGGACAGACCGAGGCGACGCTGGAACTGCCCACTGGCGAGACCACGCTGCAGCTCCTGCTGGGCGACCGTTTTCACTATCCCCACAATCCGCCAGTCTACTCCGAGGTGATCACCATCACCGTGGAGTAGCTGCCCAAAGCGCGGTGCGCAGCGCGGCGGATCCAGCGCAAGCGCACCGCGTGGAGCGAAATGGTGGATAGTGGGAACCGTTGGCCGGCGCGTCGCCAGAACGGCAACATCGTGTGAAGTATCATCCTAATGTGTGGCGAGGGAGGCGCGCACATGATGGATATCTTTGCCCCGGAACATCGCGCGGCGGCGCATGCTGATGGCGACCCGGCTGCTGCAGGCGTGGGCGCAGCCACCGGCATTGCCCCGCGTCAGGAGATCGAACGGCTGATTGCAAGCGGCGCCGTTGCGGCCGATCGCCCTGTGGAGCCTGACCAACTGCAGCCGGCGAGCCTTGATCTGCGGCTCGGCCCGGTCGCGCACCGCATCCGCGCCAGCTTCCTGCCCGCTGAGGGGGAAGAGCTGTCGCGTAAGGTGGATGAGGTGCGCCTCCACACCATCGACATCAGCGGTGGCGCGGTCTTGGAGACCGGCTGCGTTTACCTGGTACCGCTGCAGGAGCGGCTTGCACTGCCCCAGGACATGGCCGCCTCCACCAACCCCAAAAGCTCCACCGGCCGGCTCGACGTTTTTACCAGGATGATTGCCGACGGTGCGGGCGGCTTCGATTTCGCGCCTGCCGGGTACCGCGGCGCGCTGGCGGTGGAAATCAGCCCGCGCACCTTCCCCATCTTGGTGAGGGAGGGCTCAAGGCTCGGCCAAATCAGGTTCCGCACCGGAAATGCCCGCCTGTCAGACGGGGCGCTTGCCGCTTTGCACGCCACAACACCCTTAGCGTCCCCGGCCGCGAAGATCGCCGACGGCCTCAACGTCACTATCGATCTCAAGCCGGAGGGGGGCGGACCGGCAGGCTATAGGGCCAAGCGCCACACAGCGCTCATCGACGTTGATCGCCGCGACGCCCTCCTCATGAGCGATTTCTGGGACCCCATCGCCGCCAAGGACGGCAAGCTGATCCTCGATCCCAACGAGTTCTACATCCTCATGAGCCGCGAGGCGGTCTCCATCCCGCCGGAAACTGCCGCCGAGATGGTGCCCTTCGACCCGCTGGTGGGAGAGTTTCGCGCGCACTATGCCGGGTTTTTCGATCCCGGCTTCGGCTTCGGCGCGCCTTCTCGCGCTGTGCTTGAAGTGCGCTCGCGCGAGGTGCCTTTCATTCTGGAACACGGTCAGGTTGTGGCAAAACTTTCATATGAACTTATGGCTGCATTGCCCGACGTGTTATATGGTGCGGATCTCAGCAGCAATTACCAAGCACAGAGCCTCAAACTATCGAAGCATTTCCTGCCTCATCCGTGAGCGACACGGCCGATCTGCTGAGCTATCCGCGGACGGGCGGGGACCGGCGGGACGCTGAGGCCATCCTACGGGACGTATTCGGGTTCTCCGGGTTTCGGCCTGGGCAGGAAGAGATCGTGCGCGCTGTCGCCGCCGGCCATGAGGTTTTGGGCGTCATGCCCACGGGCGGGGGCAAGTCGCTCTGCTATCAGCTGCCTGCGCTCATGCGTCCTGGTGTGACCATCGTCGTTTCGCCGCTCATCGCGTTGATGCGCGATCAGGTGGCCGCGCTTCAAACGCTGGGCATTGCAGCGGGCGCCGTCAATTCCGGCAACGACGCTTTCGAGAACCGAAGGCTCCTGGCCCGCGCCGTCGATGGGAGCTTGAAGCTCTTATACGTCTCGCCGGAACGGTTGAGCGCGCACGAGACGCTTGGCGAGCTGCGCGACGCGCCCATCGCCATGCTCGCCGTGGACGAGGCGCACTGCGTCTCGCAGTGGGGGCACGACTTCCGGCCAGAATACCGCCTCCTGGGCGAGGTGCGCCGGGACCTTGGGATCAAGCAGACGGTGGCCTTCACCGCGACCGCAGACGAGATCACGCGCAACGATATTGCCGAGCGGCTGTTTGCCACGGCGCCGCAGATTTTCGTGCGTTCGTTCGACCGGCCCAACCTGTCCCTCGCCATGAGCGCGCGGGAGGATGGGCGGGCGCAACTCCTGTCGTTTCTCGCCCAGCATGAGGGGGAAGCGGGCATCGTCTACTGCCAATCGCGCAAAAGGGTCGATGAGACGGCTGCCTTCCTCAATGCCCGCGGCCGGCGTGCCCTGCCCTACCATGCCGGCTTGGAGCGCGGCGAGCGCGACCGGAACCAGGACATTTTCCTGCGCGAGGACGGTGTGGTGGTCGTCGCCACGGTCGCCTTCGGGATGGGGGTGGACAAGCCGGATGTGCGCTTCGTCTTCCACATGGATTTGCCGAAGAACATTGAGAGCTACTACCAGGAAATCGGCCGTGCCGGGCGCGATGGTCTTCCCGCCGCTGCCCACGCGCTCTACGGGTTTGGCGAAATCCGCCAGTTTCGCCAATGGATCGAAGGGTCGGACGTTTCCGCCGAACAGAAGAAGGTCGAGCACGGAAAAATCGACGCTCTGGTGTCGCTGTGCGAAGCGCCTGTGTGCCGGCGCGTGGTGCTTCTGAGCTACTTCGGCGAACCCTCCACGCCCTGCGGCAATTGCGATTTGTGCAGCGGCGCGGTGGAGACATTCGACGCCACCGTTCTGGCGCAGAAGGCTCTCTCAGCCGTGGTGCGCACGCGCGAGCGCTTCGGCATGGAGCACCTCATCAACGTCCTGCGGGGCGAGCCGTCCGACAAGGTTTTGCAGCACGGCCACGAGACGCTGCCCACCTACGGCGTGGGCAAGGACCAGTCGAAAAAGGCTTGGCGCTCCATCTTCCGGCAACTGGGGACGGCGGGCTTTGCGGGCGCTGATCCTGAGCGGTTCGGCGGCTGGCGCATCACTGAGGCGGGCTGGCGCGTCCTAAAGGGGGCGCAAAAGGTCTCGCTGCGCAAGGATGCGTTGACGCAGGCCGACAAGGCCAAGAAGGGACAAGTCGCCGGTGCAGCACTGCCCACGGACTACGACACGGCGCTGTTTGAGGAGTTGAAAGCGCTGCGCAGACAACTGTCGGACGCGAGAGATGTGCCGGCCTACGTGATCTTTGCCGACCGGACGCTGATGGAGATGGCCGCCAAACGCCCAGAAACGCTCGACGAAATGCGCGGGATCCATGGCGTGGGTGAGCGCAAGCTGAAAGAACTTGCGCCGGCCTTCGTGGAGCTCATCCGAGCCCACACACCCTCGGCGCCCTGATCACGCACGTCGTCACACCCGCACGCCGATCTGCACGCCCAGCTTGAACTCGATCTGCACCGGGTTGGCGGCAATGAACTCATGGAAGGCGCGGATCACATCGTCCTTCCACCAGCGGCCATCCTCATAGTCGTCGCCAATGATCAGGCCGCCCTTTTTCACTTTTGGATAGTACAGCGCCAGGTCGGACTTGACGGCTTCATAGGAATGGTCGCCATCGATGTAGACAAAGTCTAGGCTCCCATCCTCGAATTCCTTGGCTGCGCCCGCGCTATCGGATCGGATGACTTTGACGACGCCCTCTCCCATCTGTTTGCCGAAGCGCTTCAAGACCTGCTGGTAGCGCTGATCCATCCCCGCCTGATCAATGCGCTCTCCACCATAGTGGGATCGTTCATAGGCGCTGTCGTCCATATGCTTCCAGGGATCCACGAGCGTGAGGCTGGCTGGCCGGACGTGGCGCAGGATTTGAGAAGAG
This sequence comes from Pseudomonadota bacterium, assembly GCA_039178655.1. GTDB lineage: Bacteria > Pseudomonadota > Alphaproteobacteria > Rhizobiales > Amorphaceae > Acuticoccus. The sequence continues at coordinate 11,883 of JBCDFB010000017.1, forward strand.
AAGACGCCTTTGTGGACGCCAATCTCGACCCCAACGGATTTTTTCTTGATGAAATCGAGGGCAAGCACCCTCGTATCGACAGGAACGCGCAAGACCACCGACCCTTTCAGAAAAGCGCGCGGAACCTATCGCCGGGTGCGCGCAGACGTCAACGACCGGGCGCATTGTCGGCTCGCGACAGCACCGATATATGCATGGGGGAGAGCGCGCCTCGGCGGCGGCTCTTGAGCGGACATCGCGGGAGCGAGACATGAACGCGCCGATGCGCATCACCAGCGGGCCGACGCGCCGACGCAAATCCGTCCCCGTCAACGTGGGCGGAGTCACGGTTGGGGGCGACGCGCCCATCGTCGTCCAGTCCATGACCAACACGGACACTGCCGACATCCCGGCGACGATTTCGCAGGTTGCCGCCCTTGCCCAGGCGGGCTCTGAAATTGTGCGCATCACCGTTGACCGCGCCGAGTCCGCCGCCGCAGTGCCGAAGGTGCGTGACGGTCTCCTCGCCCGCGGCATCAGCGTGCCCTTGGTGGGGGACTTTCACTATATCGGCCACAAGCTGCTGGAAGACTATCCGGAGTGCGCCGAAGCCCTTGCCAAATACAGGATCAACCCCGGCAACGTCGGCTACAAAAAGAAGCGCGACGTCCAATTTTCGTCCATCATCGAAAAGGCGATGCGCTACGACAAGCCGGTGCGCATCGGTGTGAACTGGGGCTCGCTGGACCAGGAACTGCTGACCTCGCTGATGGACGCCAACTCCGTGTCGGATACGCCAGTCTCCGCCGCGGCGGTATTGCGCGAAGCAATGGTGGTTTCCGGTATCCGCTCTGCACAGCGCGCCGAGGAGCTTGGGCTCCCGGCCGACAAAATCCTCATTTCGGCGAAGGTGAGCGATGTCCAGGAGCTCATCGCCGTTTATCGCGACCTTGCCGCCCGCTGCCATTACGCGCTGCATCTGGGGCTGACGGAGGCTGGCATGGGCTCAAAGGGGATTGTGGCGTCCTCCGCAGCGCTCGGAATTTTGCTCCAGGAAGGGATCGGCGACACCATCCGCATTTCGCTCACCCCGGAACCTGGCGGCGACAGGACGCTTGAGGTGAAGGTCGCCCAGGAGCTTTTGCAGACCATGGGTTTTCGCGCGTTCTTGCCGGTGGTGTCCGCCTGCCCCGGCTGTGGGCGCACCACCTCAACGGTCTTTCAGGAGCTGGCCAAGGACATCCAGGGCTTTATCGGCGAGCGGATGCCGCAGTGGAAGCAGAACTACCCGGGCGTTGAGAAAATGAAGGTGGCGGTGATGGGGTGCATCGTGAATGGGCCTGGCGAGAGCAAGCATGCCGACATCGGCATCTCGCTGCCCGGCACCGGCGAGACGCCCTCGGCACCCATTTTCATCGACGGTGAGAAGGTCAAGACGCTCAAGGGGCCCGCCATTGCGAGCGAGTTCAAGGTCATCGTGGAAGAGTACGTGGCGAACCGCTACGGCTGAAGACGTGCGCCGGGGGAGGCGATCATGACAGGCGTGCTTGAAGGCAGTGCTGCACAAAGCGCAGTGGGCGGCCTGAGCGGTTGGGTGCTTGAAGACGGCGGAAAGGCCATCAGCCGGACGCTGAAGTTCGCCAATTTCATGGAAGCGTTCGCGTTCATGACGCAGGTGGCTCTCGCTGCGGAGAAGGCGGACCACCATCCGGAGTGGTCCAACGTTTACAACAAAGTAAACATCCGGCTGACCACCCACGATGCCGGCGGACTGACCATGAAGGACATCGAACTCGCCAAAGCCATTGATGGAGCGGCGGCATGAAGCCCGCGCCCCTGGACGGTGAGATTCTGCCGCCCGAGCCTCGCGCCGGCAGCGAGAGGGCAAGCCGCGCCGACGAGACGAAGGTGCGCAAAGGCTTTTGGCATACGTTCAAGCGGGCGGCACGGCAGATCCCCTTCGCCAACGATCTGGTTGCAGCCTACTACTGCGCGCTGGACCCGCAGGTGCCGTTGCGGGTGCGGGCAACCCTCATGGCCGCCCTCGCCTATTTTGTGACCCCGCTCGATGCGCTGCCTGATGCCATTTTGTGTGTGGGGTTTACCGATGACGCTGCGGTGCTTGCGGCAACCATTGCCATGGTCGCCACGCACATTACGCCCTGGCACCGCGAACGGGCGCGCAGGGCGCTCAACCCCTAAGGGTTGGAAGTCGTGCGGGTCAGTCAGCCGTAGGGGCGCCGCACATAAGGCATAGGCGCTGCGCCTGTCCGCGCAATCTCTTCACGCACCACAGGCACATCCCAGGGTGCGCGCATGGCCTCTCGGTGCGCCTGCCCCTCGGTGATGCCAATGTCAGCGAGCATGCGCGGGTCAAGTTTGGCCAGTGCGCGTCGCTCAGCATGAAGGTCAAGCCAAAGCTTGAACCGCTCAATCAGTGTGCCAGGCCGCGGCTGCCCCTTGGTGGGGAGCGTCCGCGCAAAGCGTGGTGTAACCGCCGTGCTCATGTCCGTCGTCCTCCGTAGTGCGTTGGGGATTGATATGAGCCCTGCGCTGGCATAATAAAAACGAAACCTCTTCATGATTTGCATCACGGAATTTGATTAATGGCACGTACGCTCGATCTCGCTGCGTTGCGCAGTTTCGTGACCATTGCGGAGATGCACAGCGTCACCCAGGCGGCCGGTCGCCTGAACCTCACCCAGTCAGCCGTTTCCATGCAGCTGAAGCGGTTGGAGGATGCGCTGGGCCACCCGCTGTTTGACCGTTCGCGGCGCGCCATGACCACAACGGCCCACGGCGAACTTCTGCTGAGCTACGCCCATCGCATGCTCGCCATCAACGACGACATTATGGCCCGCATGACCGACTACGAGTTCGAGGGCGAGCTGCGCGTGGGCTCACCGACTGACGTGGTGTTCCCCCATGTGCCCCATGCGTTGCGGACCTTTAAGCGGCTTTATCCGAGGGTGCGCGTCTCGCTGCAATCGAGCTTCACAAACCTCCTGAAGGCGGAGTTGGCGAAGGGCGCGCTGGACCTGATCCTCACCACGGAAATGCTGCCGGACCGGCGTGGCCGCACATTGAAAACGTCCAAGCTGAAGTGGGTCGGTGCGCCGGGCGGCAGGGCAGCGGCGGAGCGTCCCCTGCCTCTCGCGTTTGAGCGGGACTGTATATGCCGGGCGTGGGTGTGCAGGGCGCTGGACGATGCAGGGATCCCCTGGAGGCTGGTGGTGGACACCAACAGCCTGCGCGCCGTCCAGGGCAGCGTGCTTGCCGACTTCGCCGTACACGTGGGGCTCGACTTCACCATTTCGCCCGAGTTCGAACTGATCGACGACGCGTGCTTGCCGCCGCTGCCGGCCACACAGGTGGCAATGTACGTGTGCGAAGGGCAGAATGCGGCCATGGCCGAACGGCTGGCCGACATTATGTGCGACACATGGGCCGAAGCACCGCGGGCGGCTGAACCGCTGGCGCTTGCTGCGGAGTAACGTTCACCTGTCTTTCAAGCCTGTTCGGGCACCTTCATGCGGCTCGCGCGGCGGCAGGGTGCGCTCGGCGCTGTTTGGAACGGCTCGCAAGGCCTTGACCCTGCCCCCCTGGGCCTGAAATGGAAGAGTTTGGCAGTGGTGGACGACTGGGACAGACGAATGCGTATCGGTGCTGTACTCCTTATTTTCCTCATCCCTTTGGTGCCCGTGTCGGCGACGGCGCAGAACGCACCGACACTTCTCCAGCAATATAGCGACTGGGAGGCCTACCGGCATGAAGCGGGCGGGGCGCGCACGTGCTACGTCCTTTCCAAGCCGAAAACGCTGGCGCCCACGAACCGGAACCATGGTGACGTGTTCTTCTTCGTCACCGCGCGGCCGAGCGAGAACGTCAGCAACGAGGTGAGCGTTCTGGTGGGCTACCCGTTCGCGCCTGATAGCCGTGTTACGGTGGATGTGGACGGGCGCACGTTCGACCTCTTCACCAAGGACGATGGCGCCTGGGTTGAGGTGCCTGCGGAGGAGCAGCAGCTGGTTGCCGCCATGCGCGCAGGCCGCTCCATGACCGTGCGCGGACAGTCCGCCCGCGGGACCAACACCACCTACACGTTCTCCCTTTCCGGCGTGACGGCTGGCACCAACCGCATCCAGCAAGAGTGCTCAAGCTGAAGCACCCATGGCCAACTTTGCGCTTTTAAAGCGGCGCGGACCCTCTCCGGCGCCCGTCACGCCGGATGTTTCCGTCGACCCTGAAGAGCGCGCCGGCCGCCAGCTCATCGGTGCCTCACGCGGCGCGTTGGAGCAGATTTGTGCAGACGCGGGTGTGCCGCCCCATCAGCGGCGCATGCGGGTCCAGCAGCTTTGGCACTGGCTTTACATCCGCGGCGCGCACGACATGGCCGAGATGGCAAACATTGCCGGTGCAACCCGTGATGCCGTAGCCGCTTGCGCGCCCGTCGGCTCCGCGCAGATGGTTGACGAGCGCATCTCCAGCGATGGGACACGCAAGTGGCTGCTGCGTTTTCCCGCGCGCGGACCGGGTGCGCCTGTGGATGTGGAGACGGTCTACATCCCCGAGGAGAACCGCGGAACACTTTGCGTGTCGAGCCAGGTGGGCTGCACGCTGAACTGCTCATTCTGCCACACCGGCACGCAGCGCCTGGTGCGCAACCTGACAGCCGAAGAAATTGTCGAACAGGTGGTGTTCGCCCGCCGGCGGCTGGGTGACTTTTCCGGAGCCACACCGGTGCAGAACGGCCCCAGCGAGGGGCGCATGGTCTCCAACATTGTGCTGATGGGGATGGGCGAGCCGCTCTACAACTTCGACAATGTGAAGGCCGCCATGGCCATCGCGTCGGATGGTGAAGGATTGTCGCTTTCCAAACGTCGGATCACCCTTTCAACCTCCGGCGTGGTGCCGATGATTGAGCGGGTGGGACGGGAGATGGGCGTCATGCTCGCCATCTCGCTGCACGCGGTGCGCGATGACCTGCGCAACGTGTTGGTGCCGCTCAACAAAAAGTACCCCATCGCGGCGCTGATGGAGGCGTGCCGGCGCTATCCGGGCCTCTCCAACGCGCGTCGGATCACCTTTGAGTACGTGATGCTGAAGGGCGTGAACGATAGCGCGGCGGACGCGCGCGCGCTGGTGGAGCTCATCCGCGGCATCCCGGCAAAGATCAATCTCATCCCGTTCAACCCATGGCCCGGCGCCCCCTACGCCTGTTCGGATTGGGACCGCATCGAAGAGTTTGCCGACATCGTGAACCGTGCAGGCTATGCCTCACCCGTTCGCACGCCGCGCGGGCAAGATATCTTGGCCGCCTGCGGTCAACTGCGATCGGAAAGCCGGAAGATCAGCGCCCGTGAACGACGAACAATTGTTGCAGCCGCGGACCACTGAGGTCACCGCCATCTGGGCGCTTTGCGCGCAACTCATCATGATCGTGCTGGGTTACACTGCTGCGTGCGTTGCCGGAGCGATTTTCGCTGCGATCGCCGTCCACAATCTTGGCACACAGCAAATCGCCAACGACATGGCCTTGGTGTTTGAAACAACGGTCTTCACAGCGAGCCTGACATTCCTTGCCATGCAATCCACGTTCATCCCCGCGGCGGTGGCCATTGCCATCACCGAGGGGCTGAAACTGCGCAGGCTCGTCACTTATCTGGCGGCAGGATGCATCGTTGGCCTTCTCGCCGCGCTACCGGTCCGCTGGGTGGTGTCCGGCACGCCCATGCCGGATGTGAGCGGCAGCGTCATCCAGCTCACGGTGGCGTCGTCGGCCGTGGGCGCGTTCTTCTACTGGCTGGTTGCCGGGCGCACAGCAGGCCGCTGGCTCGAACTTAGGTGGTTCGAGCGGAACAAGCGTTAGGCCACGCCCTCATCACCGGCGTGGCCTAGAGCCTGTCTATCTCTAAACGAGGCGGGACGCGGTCGGCGGGCGGACGACCACGCGCGTCCCGTTGGGCACACGCTCATAAAGGTCGATAATGTCCTGGTTCAGGAGCCGCACGCAGCCTGAGGAGACCGCGCGGCCGATGGAGTAGGCCTCCAGCGTCCCGTGC
>JBCDFB010000018.1:0-17220 GCA_039178655.1 Pseudomonadota bacterium
CGTGCGATGCGCAGGGGGCCGATGCTTTGCCGCCCGGCGCCGATCACGACGCGCGCGCTTGCCGCCGCTTCTTCGATCACGTCACTGCGCTCGGCCGCTTCGATGATATCCACCCGGCCGCCCAAATGCTGGGCGATTGCCTCCGCCTGGCGACGGTGACCGGTCTTCTGCGGTGAGGCAACGATCAGACAAGAGACCGGAATTAGTGTGCCCATTGTCGCATTAATCTGAACAGCGGGAGATTGAACGGCATCATCTTCGGCACAAATTCTTCGTTGCCGCGTTGTGTACCCAGTGAGCCCTTTTCGTGAAAAGGCAGTTGGATAAAATGAAAGTGCGTCTTGACGCAGTGGATTGGAAGATTCTGAGAGCCCTGCAGGCCGACGGTCGGATGACCAATGTTGAACTTGCCCGGCGCGCGGGCATTTCCGCGCCACCCTGCCTGCGCAGGGTCAGGGCGTTGGAACAGAGCAACATCATCACGGGCTACCGGGCGCTGTTGGATGAGAAACAGCTTGGCTTCGACCTCACGGCGTTTGCCTATGTGGGCTTGAAGAACCAGAGCGAGGCTGAACTTGTGCGCTTCGAAAGCCAGCTGCGTGCATGGCCCATCGTGCGCGAAGCCTGGATGGTCTCCGGCGAGGTGGACTTCGTTCTCCTTTGCATGGCCGACACGCTGCGCTCGTTTCAAAACTTCATCATCGACACCCTTACCGCGGCAGAGAATGTGGAGAGCGTGCGCACCTCGCTCACCATCCGCCAAACGAAGGCAGAGCCGCGTGTGCCAATGGAAAGCACCGATCAGGAAGCCACGCCGGAGCTGGGAGGTGTTGGCTAGCCGCGCAGGGTGGGGCGGAGTGGCCTTGTCCCGGCATCCTAGAAAGGAATGATTGGGGTGGCCGGTGGCGCGTGCGTGTTTCGGCTGAATAAAGCTCTTGGGTCCGCTCTATCGGCTAAGCAGTGTTGGCAGGCCGCCCCATGATCGGCGCTATGGAGAGGCCGCCTTGGCCATCGGCGGCGACGGCGAGTCCTGCCTCCAGCGCATTCAGGACCAGCCGCGGTGAATGTGCCACGTCCTCGACCGCCCGGCGCGCGCGAACGCCTGCACTGATCCGATAGGAGCCAGCGGCACGCACCACCGTGATGACCGTTCCGTCCTCGGCGCGGGCACCTATGGAAAGGAGGCTGGCGCGGAAAAACCGTTCCGTCTCTTCGCTCAACTCCGCCTCCATTTTGGGCGCTGCATCACCCTCTACTTTGATGAGGACGCCCGCCTCGCGCAGGAGGCGCTGGGCTTTTGCGGCTGCGTAGTCGAGCGGCGTGGTAGCATCCGCGGCGGCTTGGGCGGGACGGGCATCCATGTCGTTCCTCTCGCTGGGCGCGGCCTCGGCGGCACTGACAAGTCTGACGCACGCAAGGTTGGTGCTCTTCAGCACTGCAATGGACGCCGTCATGACGCGCCCGTCGGCCGACACCGGCGCGCTCTGGCTGCGACCTGTGGCGAACGCGCGATTGATGGCCTTCGACAGACCAGAGTCAGCACTCGGGTCGAGCCTCGCCACAATGCTGGGCGCCCGGTCCGCCTGGGTGAGCCTGTCAAAGGCAGGGTTGGTCGCTTCGATGACGCCGCCTTCGGCGACCAGCGCTACAGCTTCGTCGCTCGACGGCAAGAGATCGTTTCCATTGGCCGCCCGCTTGGGCGCCGGGCGCTGGCGTTGCTGTGCCGTGTCTGTCTGTCCCTCTCGCGCGGAAGGCTGCAGCGAGAACAGGACCGCCCGTCTCCCGGCCCAATTGACGGGAGACATCACGACGTTCGCAAAGCGCTCCGCGCCGTCTGCGCACCGCAGCGCGATGGCACCGCCCGAACCGCGCTTGCCGGAAAGAAGTGCGCCGATCCCGCCGCAGGCTTCCAAGGTTGCAGCCGTAAACCCAATGAGATCGCGGGCGGCACGGTTCATATACGCCACGCCATCATCGGCGCCCACCAGAACCGCAAGGGGCAGCGTCTCCAAAAGCTCCTCGCCCCGCGCATCGCACAAAAACTGTCGGGATGCGCGATCCTGGAACTGATGAAGGCTCGCCAGGCGCGGATGATCGTCCGCCGGCAGCGAGTTGTCGGAATTCCCGACAATCCCATCGCCCTCATATCGCGCGCCCAGGGAGCGGGCGATGGAGCGCAGCATTGCCTGATGAAACGCAGGCGCGGGCGTGGCCTGACTACCCTCGTCCGGGGTGTGCGGACTGAACAAATCACTCACTGACGACCGCCCGGTTGATGAAGGGCCCCTACGCTGTCATCATTTCGCATGCACGACGTTAAACAATCGTAGCTAAAGCGAAATTCAGCGCTTCAGGCTCGCGATTTCGCAGGTGCAAAATTTATGTTGCACCGCACAAAAATGACGCTATCTTAGTCGTGGCCCTGACGCTCGGCGGCGAAGACCCCGCGCGCCGTAGAGCCGCCAGGAACCCTGATGGAGGTCAACCATGTCGACCAACGAACAGATGCCCCAGCCCGACGAGATCGCCGACCAGGCTTTCAAGGCGGCCAATCAGGCTTCTGAGGAATTCGCAGCGGCGCTTCCGGGAACGGAAATGCCGAACATGGTCCGCGAGATGGCGGAAAAGTCCATCTCCTCGGCCCGTCAGATGTATGAAACCGCACGCACCGCAGCAGAGGATGCAACCGATATGATGGAAGACACCTACGAGCACGCTCGCAAGTCCTTCACCGAGATGAACCTGAAGCTCATCGACCAGGCGCAGGCCAACACCGACCGCGTGTTTGCTTTTGCCAAGGAAGTGGCCGGCGTAAAGACCGTTTCCGAGGCCGTCGAACTTCAGACCAAATTCGTTCGCGAGCAGTTCGAAGCGTTTGCTTCGCAGGCCCGCGAGATGCAGGAAACCGCCACGAAGCTTGCTGCCGAAACCTCCGGTCCGATGAAAGAGGCCTGGGAAAAGTCGGTCAACAAGTTCAACGGCTGATTTGAGACCCCCCGAAGGACGCACACGAGCGCCCTTCCAAGAGCGCGCCGGGCTTCCCGGCGTGCTTTTTTTGTGCCATATCGCCGGCCGCGTTCAGGACGCTCGCGTGCATGCCGACGTAGCTCAGCTGGTTAGAGCGCTGGATTGTGGATCCAGAGGTCGTTGGTTCGAAACCAACCGTCGGTACCAGCGGGTCGACAGCAAATCGCGCTGACTGTGATGCGCCGTCACGTGTTGAACATGTTCATCGCACCACCTTTTGGGGTACTTTGTGTGTGACTTGAACAACGCGGGTGCGGCCCATGCGGTGGCTTCATGTTTCGGCGGCGATGATCTGCGGGCTGTGCTGGACCGGCACGGCGAACGCTCAGCTCCACCCGCTGTTTAATCCGCAGGAGACGATCGGTCTCACCGGCTACGAGCCTTTGCCTGAGGGCACCCCCGTTTCGCTCGGGACGCTGTCGCTCACAAGGGCCTACATTCCCGACCAAATTGACCTGTCCCCGCTGATGCCGCCGCCGGTGCAACAGGTGGCCGGCAGTTGCGTGGCGTTCTCCGTCGGCTATGCGGCAAGGGGCTATTACAGGCGCCTGCGCGAAGGCAGCGTCGATGCCAGCTTGCCGAGCCCAGCCCACCTCCATGCGCGCATCCGTAACCGCAAGCCCGGCGTGCCGTGTAAGGCCCAAGGGAGCCACCCCATCGCGGGCGTGAAGGCGCTGCTGTCCGGCGCAGTGGACCGGGAAACCGTGCCGGACGCGCGGATCTGCAGGGATGCCGAACAGCACCCGGGTCCCCTTGAGCCACGTTTCGCAGTCAACGACGGGCGTATCATCCACCTGAAGAGCCGACATGGCCCGGCAACCACCCGGCACCTCGACATCATGAAGCAGGAGCTTGCGGCAGGCCATCCGGTGGTGTTCGGGATGGAAATCTACTTTACGCCGCCCTCCGAACCCGAAGAGCGTAAGGGCTACACCCTCGCCCTGTTGGAGGACGACGGGATCTATCAGGGTTCGCTGGCACCCCACGGCGCGCCAGGGGGTGGTCATGCCATGGTCGCGGTCGGCTACGATGAGCGGCGGCGGGCCTTCCTGGTGCAGAATTCCTGGGGGCCTTACTGGGCGGGCAACGGACGCGGCTGGATCAGCTACGACGCCATCCTGGCCGACATGGGAACCGCCGTCACCATGCGGGTGGACTTCACGCCGCCGCGCCCGGTGCCGGGCCTTGCCGCGGACATGCGCACCCGGCTGAGCGCAGACAAGCTCGGCGTTTCAAGCTGCAGCGACATTGCCGTGTCCGCGGAGGTCGCCGGAAGGCGGATCGCCACGGGGTTCGTCGAAAAACCCTCCGATCTTCAATCCCTTCGCAAGCTCGGTATTGTCGATGCGAGCCGTGTGGCGGTGCGCCCTTGGCCAGTGTGCGAGGCGATGAAGACCCTGTCGGCCCCGCGTCGGTCGCCCATTGCGCCTGAAATCCGCATGCTGGCCGGAGAGACCGATCTCGCCTTTGGCGACAGTCTCGCCTTCGAGGTCACCATGCCGGACGTCCCGGCCTTCCTCTATCTCGTCTACATTGACGCCAAAGGCACGGCGGTGAATCTTCTGCCGCGGCGCGGACCTTTGCGCGCGCAGCAGGCACCAGGCGCGCGCTTGGTGTTCGGCGACGGCGGGCCTGGCCGGCTTACCTTTACCGCCTCGCCGCCCACAGGCAACGAAGCCGTCATCGCCATCGCTGCGCGCAGCCCCCTGATGGCGCTGGAGGAGCTTGAAACGGGCGAAATGCTCTTCCGCATGCCCGCCCTTGCGGGTGTGGTAAATCCGGGTGCTGGCATTGAAACCGCACAAAGCAGCCTCGTCCTCACCCCCATCACGCGCTCGGTGACGGCGGATGACAGATATTACCTCAGCGTCCTGCGCAGGGCGCTGGCGGAACGGCCGGACGAAAGCGCACTGCCCCGCGAAGTGGGCGCCGACGTTGTTCACCTGCGCGTGGGAGCCCTGTGATGAAGCATCTAAAACGCGCAGCCGCCGCCATCCTCTTATCCGTCGGCTGCTTCGGCAGCCCTGCGCTGGCCCAAAGCGCTGAAGACATTGTGCGCGCGCTCCTGCCCGCGCCGTCCACCCAGCGGGACACACAGTCGGCCGCGCGGTCGTTCCGCCCCAGCGGCACCCGGGGCATCTCCATTTCCGGGCGGCCGGAACCCGCGCCTGCCCGGCCGAGCATCAACCTCACCATCAACTTCGAGTTCGATTCCGCCCGGCTCACCAATGACGGCTGGATCGCACTCCAGGCGCTCGGCCAAGCTTTGGCGGACCCACGGCTTTCCGGCATGAACTTTGAGATCGCAGGCCATACCGACGGCCGCGGCACCCCGGGCTACAATCTGGAGCTTTCGCAGCGGCGGGCCGATACCGTCGCCAGGCATTTGGCCCTTTACTATGCCGTTGACGCCACGCGCCTGATGCCGGTGGGCTACGGGGAAAGCCGGCTGGTGGATCCGGCCAATCCCGAGCGCGACATCAACCGGCGCGTTGAGGTGAAGAATTTATCGCCGGTATTTTGACGCGGTCCGTGCGCGCCGCTTTGTCATCCCACTTCGCTGGGAGTAACCTTTCCCATCGGATCTGAGGGGGCGATGATGGCACCGGTACTGACAATTGCGGACATGAAGGCACTTCACCGTCGCCGCACGCCCAAGATGTTCTACGACTACGCCGATTCTGGCTCCTATACGGAAGGGACCTATCGCGACAACGAGGCAGCTTTCACGCCGATCCGTCTGCGCCAGCGCGTTGCCCGCAACATCGACAACCGGTCCGTGTCGGCAAAGATCCTGGGGGTGGAGGCGGCAATGCCCGTCTACCTCGCCCCGGTGGGCATGACCGGGATGCAGCACGCTGACGGCGAAATCCACGCCGCCCGCGCGGCCGAAAAATTCGGCGTCCCCTTCACCCTTTCGACCATGAGCATTGCATCCATTGAGGATGTGGCCGCCCACACCACCAAACCCTTTTGGTTTCAGCTTTATGTGATGCGCGACCGGGGCTTTGTGGAAGACCTTCTGGCCCGCGCGAAGGCGGCAGGGTGCGGCGCACTCGTCCTGACACTGGACCTTCAGATCCTCGGCCAGCGGCACAAGGATTTGCGCAACGGCCTGTCCGCCCCGCCGAAGATGACACCGCAAGTGATTGCTGACCTGGTGCGCCACCCCTCCTGGTGCATGAAGATGCTCGGCACAAAGCGGCGCACGTTCGGCAACATCGTGGGCCACGCCAAGGGCGTTGATGACATGTCCTCGCTGGTGTCGTGGACTGCCGAGCAGTTCGACCAGACGCTGGACTGGTCATCCGTTGAATGGATCAAGTCCCGCTGGGACGGCCCGCTTATCCTGAAGGGGATCGGCGATGTGGAAGACGCGGTCATTGCTGCGGCCACCGGCGCTGACGCAATCACCGTCTCCAACCATGGCGGGCGGCAACTGGACGGCGCGGCTGCCTCCATCGACATGCTGCCGGCCATTGCCGACAAGGTGGGCGACAAGATCGAGATCCACATGGATGGCGGCATCCGCTCCGGCCAGGACGTTCTGAAGGCGATGGCGCTGGGCGCTCACGCCACGTCCATCGGCCGCGCGTACATCCACGGCCTCGGCGCCATGGGAGAGGCGGGGGTGACACGGGCGCTGGAGATCATGCGCAAAGAGCTCGACGTGACCATGGCGCTCTGCGGCGAAACGCGCATCACCGATGTGGGGCGCCATAACCTGTGGGGTGCGCGGGACGCCGAACCCTTTGCAGCGCAGAACGCCGACCCGTCGAAATCAGAGCCGAATGCGCAGGAGAAGGCACCGGCTGCGGCCGAACCTGCTCTCCAAGCCGTCAGCGCCTGACACGCTTTGGGTGAGAGCGGCGGCCCCAGTTGTGGGGGCGCCCGCCGTCGCGCCTCACCCCATGAGCCCGCGGGACAAGCCAGCGTCCCACCAGGCAAAGCGCTCAGCGTAGTCGACTACCTTGCCCACCACGATCACCGCAGGCGTCGGCAAGGCCGGCGGTGCAACGCAGTCGGACAGGCTAAGCGCCAAGTGCTGCTGTTCGGGAAGCGTTGCGTGGGCGATGACCGCCACCGGCTCTCTCGGCGCTCGGCCGGCGTCCAGCAGGCGCTCAGCAATGGTCGGAAGGTGCTTTGCAGCCATATACATGACCAGGACGGGGGAGGCTTTCGCAAGGCCTGCCCAGTCCACCGCAGTGGGCATGTCACCGGTAAGGTCGTGCCCCGTGAGGAAGGTGACTGCTTGGTTGGTGTCGCGATGGGTCGCAGGAATTCCGGCGTAGGCGAGCCCTCCGAGGCCCGCAGAAACGCCCGGCACGATCCGAAACGCGATCCCCGCGGCGAGGAGACCCTCGCACTCCTCACCGCCACGCCCGAACATGAAGGGGTCACCGCCCTTCAGCCGCAGAACGCGTCTGCCGGCGCGGGCTTCGGCAATCAGCCGATCGGTGATGTCGGCTTGCACTGCGGAGGGTTTGCCGCCGCGCTTACCGGCATGGATGAGCCTTGCACCCCGCGCGAAGGACAAAATCTCGGCCGAGACCAGCGCATCGTGCACCACAGTGTCCGCCCGCATCAGCGCGTGGGCGGCAAGCAGCGTCAAAAGGCCCGGAGCACCGGGGCCGGCGCCGGCCAGCCATACGGTCCCGGGCGCAAAATCGGGGAACGGCGCACTGTCGAGGTCGGCGAAACGGGTGCGGTCTGCCCCCTGCTCCCACCGGGCCGCGCGGGGCGGCGTGTTCTGCCGCGCGCTCATGGGGCGACCCCGTCTGAGGCCCGCCGGCCGTGAGCGCGCCCTTGGAAGAAACTGACCGGCCCCTGCGCAAAGGTTGGACGACAGGCGCCTGCGCGACCGCCGCCGTGAAGGCCGCCTTCACGGCACTCGCCACCGGAACGTTTCCCGATCCGGTTCGCATCAGTCTGCCCCGCGGCGGCACCGCCGACTTCGTCCTCGCGGAGGAGAGCCTTGGCGAGGACTGCGCGAGCGCCGCCGTCGTGAAGGATGCCGGCGACGATCCGGACGTTACCCACGGTGCGCTGGTGCGCGCCACGGTGCGGGCAGCCGACACCATCCGCTTCGTTGCCGGAGAGGGTGTGGGCACCGTCACCCGCGCGGGCTTGCCGCTCGGTGTGGGCGAGCCTGCCATCAACCCCGTGCCCCGCGCGATGATGGAGACTGCCGTGCGCGAGGTGGCACTGGAAACCGGCTGTCCTGCGGGGGCGGAGATTACTGTCTCCATACCGGGCGGCGCGGCGCTTGCGGCGAAAACCTGGAACCCGCGGCTTGGCATCAAGGGCGGGCTCTCCGTGCTCGGCACCTCCGGCATCGTCACGCCCTACTCCTGCGCAGCGTGGATCCACTCCATCCACCGCGGCGTGGACGTGGCACGGGCGGCGGGCCTTCCCCACATTGCGGCAGCCACCGGCTCCACGTCCGAGCGCGCGGCGGCTGCGGCGACCGGGCTTGCCGAACACGCCATGATCGACATGGGCGATTTCGCCGGCGGCCTGCTGAAGTACCTGCGCAAGCACCCGGTCGCGCGGCTCACCCTCGTCGGTGGCTTTGCCAAGCTTGCCAAACTCGGCGCAGGCTCCCTCGACCTTCATTCCGCGCGCTCCACGCTCGACCCGGGAGCGCTCGCCTCCTGGGCAGACGCCCGTGATGCATCCCCGGCTTTGGTGGCGGCCATCGGCGCCGCCCCCACCGGCATGGCCGCACTGGAAGCTGCCCGCGCAGAGAGTTTTGACCTTGCCGCCATCGTGGCCGAACGCGCTGCCGCCACCGCCCAATCCGTTCTCGGCAGTGCCCCGGTTGGCGTCGACGTGATGGTCGTGGACCGCGCCGGAGCCGTCGCCGCCTGGCACGGCAAGCCCGCGTGACCCGCATCCTTCTCCTGGGCGGCACAGCGGAAGCGAAGGCCCTTGCCGACCGTCTCGCCAGTGACGGGGTGGACACGCTGACGTCCCTCGCCGGCCGCGTCTCGGCCCAGTACGAGGGCAAGGTGCGCATTGGTGGTTTCGGCGGCGTGGCGGGCCTCGTCCGCGCGATCAGGGAGGGTGCTTTCACACTGGTGGTTGATGCAACGCACCCGTTTGCCGCGCGCATCAGCCCCAACGCGGTGAGTGCCAGTGAACGCGCCGGTGTCCCTTACCTGCGGCTGGAGCGGCCAGCCTGGATGCCCGTAGCGGGTGACGATTGGCGCAGCGTGAGCGATCTTGAAGAGGCCGCTGCAGAGTTGCCGTCCGGCGCCCGCGCTTTCCTCGCCGTGGGTGCTGGCGGCGTTGAACCGTTTCTGCGGCGCACCGATGTCTCCCTCACCATCCGCGCCATCAAAACGCCCGACACCGGGGCCCATCCCGGTACGCACGTCGTGAGTGCGCGCGGGCCGTTCCAGGCTGCCGATGAGCGCATTTTGTGGGACCGCTATGAGATCGACTGGCTGGTGACCAAGAACGCCGGCGGCAGCGCCACCCTGCCCAAACTTATGGTGGCGCGGGAGCGCGGCGTGCCAGTCATCATGGTGGATCGGCCAAGGGGGCAGCCCAAGCCCGACGCCACAACCGTGGACGAAGCGATGGCCATCATCGCGCATCATCGCTCGGCCACCGCCTTTGGGCGGAAGATATGAGGGCGTGCAGGGTCGTAGAGGGCCGAATCGTCGAACGCTGTATCGGGGTCCAGGACACGGCCCACCAAGATAAGGGCCGTTCGGGTCACCTTCGCGGCGCGCACCGCCTCTGCGATGGTGGCAAGCGTTCCGTCGATGACCGTCTCGTCGGGCCAGGACGCCCGCACCACCACCTTCACCGGGCAGTCCGCCCCGTAGTGCGGGGTCAAGTCGCGCACCACCGCGCGGATGTTGCGGACAGAGAGATGGATGGCGAGCGTCGCGCCGGAGGCGCCCAGCGTTGCAAGGTCTTCCCGCCCCGGCATCGCGGAGGATTTCATGGCCGTGCGGGTGAGGATCACCGTCTGCGACACGTTGGGGAGCGTCAGTTCGGTGCCGAGCGTCGCCGCCGCAGCCGCGTAGGCCGGAACGCCCGGCGTGATGTCGTAGGGGATGGATAGCGCATCAAGCCGGCGCATCTGCTCGCCGATGGCACCGTAGAGCGAGGGGTCGCCCGAATGGACCCGCGCCACATCCCGGCCCTGCCGGTGCGCAGCCTCCATGAGCGAGACGATCTCATCCAGCGTCAGCGAGGCGGTGTCGGTCACCTCCGCATCGGGCGGCGCGGCCGCCACCACCTCTTCAGGCACCAGCGATCCCGCGTAAAGGCACACCGTGCAGCGCTCGATAAGGCGCAGGCCCCGCACGGTGATGAGGTCGGGCGCGCCAGGTCCTGCGCCGATGAAATGGATCATGCCCGGCCCCCATAGCCGCGCGGGGTGTAAACGATGGGCTTGCCATCACCGCGCACAAAACGGCGGGTTGAGCTGGCGCCGATCAGCACCGTGGAGAGCATATCCACCGCCTCGGGACGGAAGGTGGCGAGGGTTTCGTGGGCAATGGCCTCGTCGGCCCGCCCGATGCGGGAGGCGACGATCACCGGCGTCTGCGCGGGGCGCGCGTGGCGGAAGATATCCGCAGCCGCCTCAAGCTGGGTGGTGCGGCGTTGGGAGCGGGGGTTGTAAAGCGCGGTGACGAAATCGGCCTTCGCCGCTGCCTCAAGCCGGCGTTCGATGGCCTCCCACGGCGTCAACAAGTCCGACAGGGAGATGAAGGCGAAGTCGTGCCCCAACGGTGCGCCCACACGGGCAGCGGCGGCCTGGGCGGCCGAGATACCTGGCGCCACGGAAAGCTCAATCCGCTGCGCCGCATCGGAGAGGCCGCCGCGCTCCAAAAGCTCTGCGGCGAGGCTCGCCATGGCGTAAATGCCCGCATCGCCTGACGAGATGAGCGCCACGGTGCGGCCCTCGCCAGCGGTCTCCAGCGCGAAACGGGTGCGCTCTTCTTCCGCGCCGAGAGGAAAGTCGTGGCGTGGCCGGTCCCCGCGCAGATCTTCCACCAAGTCCAGGTAAAGGCCGTAACCCACAAAACAGTCCGCCCTCGCGAGAATGCGAAGGAGTTCGCCGGTGCGCCAGGCGCCCGCGCCGGGGCCGATGCCCACCACCGCCACATGCCCGCGGGCGCGGCCGGGGAGCGGGACAAGGGGCGCCAGCGCACTCGCAACGGCAATGGTGAGCCTGTCATGGGCGGTCTTCGGGACGAGGAGCGTCCCACCTTCACCACAAGCGGCGAGCGCGGCTCCCTCGGCGACGCCGCTGACGCCCACCGCCTGCAACACCACCTGCGAAGGCCGCTCAAGGCGCGCTTCCTGTTCAGCCAGCGCGTCCTTGCCGAAGACCCGAAGCGGCACGCCCAGCGATTGCGCTGCGGCATGGAGCGCCGTCTCGTCAGCCTTCACGTCCAGCGAGGCGACACAGGCGACCGCGCGAGCATCAATGCCGGCCTCTTCAAGCGTTTTGTGGAGAAGCGCGACCGCGGCGGAGGGATCAGCGCCCCTTTCGGCACCCATCCCCACCACCACGCTGCGCATCACGTAGGTGGGGACATGCGCGGCATCCTCGGCCGGGCTAACGGTCGCCGCAACGTCGCACGCCCAGCCATAAGCTTTCGGCAGGAAGGTGAGCCGCGGGTCTGCCAGACCGGAGCCGCCTTCAGGGAACGGGTTCGCGGCGAGCGCCTTAAACGGGCCTCGGTCTGCAACCACGAAACCCTCAGGCGGATCATCGAGCGGCACCCCAAGTTCTGTGTCGCTGCGTGTGGTGACCGCCGGGCGCACACCAAGCGCGTTGCCCACAGCCTCGGCAAGCCGTGTTCCGCCGCGATGCGCGCCGAGCAGCGGGA
Organism: Pseudomonadota bacterium; assembly: GCA_039178655.1. Lineage (GTDB taxonomy): Bacteria > Pseudomonadota > Alphaproteobacteria > Rhizobiales > Amorphaceae > Acuticoccus. The sequence goes on from JBCDFB010000018.1 coordinate 11,886, forward strand.
CAACAGCCGAGCCGTCCTGCGCAACCGCGACGACCGGCGGCTCCTCGCGCTTGTCGCACAGGTGCGGTGCGAGGGCGCGAATCACGATCCCGCTGGACGCCACAGCGACAATCGGCACACCCCCTTCAAACAGTGCGCCCATGTGGCTGAGCGGATCGGCAAACGACACATCAGCGTCGCCAGTGCGCGTCACCAGCCCGTGGGTGCGCGCATCCTGACGGCTCGCCCGAAGTGCGATGACGATCCGTGAGGCCAGGGCTAGCCCCTCCTGCGACAGCGCGAGGACGGCGACGCTCCCACTGCTGTCACCCACGGCAGGCGGTTCGGCCTGGCGCTTTTTTGGCGCGACGAGAACCATTGAGAAGTAGGGTTTCGGCCCCGGCGGTGCGTCTTGAAGCGGCTGGGTCGCGGCGTCCGGCAAGCTCACGCGTTGCACGAGCGTCCCGTCCCGGCCCTCGCGGCGCACGGCGCGGGCCACGCGATCAAAATGCCTCCCAACCTTGTAGACGGCGAGCGCTGCGCCGGACCGCAGCGCCGCCGTCAGCCGCTGCGGCGGCGCAGTTGCGGGGACGATGGTCAGCGACTCCTCACCGCGCACAAGGCTGCGGCCAAGCGCGGCCGCCCCGGCGGAGGCGGCGATGACGCCCGGAATGATCGCGACATCAAACTCGTCCGCAAGCCGCTCGGCGATGGAGGCTGCGCTGCCGTAAAGTGTCGGGTCGCCTTCGCAAAGGAGAGCCACATCACACCCTTCGCAGAGGCGGGCGGCAATGGCTTCTGCGGCGCCGTCGTAGGCCGTTTCCGCCGCACCGTCGCCTGTCATGGGCACATCGAATGGCAGGTGCTGTGCGTGGGCGATATCCGCCCCGGCGATGCGCGCGGCCATGCTGCCGCCGCGGCTCACAGGGTAAGCGACGACCTGCGCGGCGGCGAGGCAGCGCGCGGCCTTGCGCGTCATCAGTTCGGGATCGCCCGGGCCGACGCCGACGATGGTGAGGGTTCCCGCGCTCACGCCTTGACCACGCGCCATTGGAGCACGGGCATTGCCGGCCTCAGGGCGTTGAGCCCGCCGACCGGCCCGCTGAAGGAAAGCGCAATGCGGGTGAGCGATCCTCCAAATTCGGCGAACCTGGCAAGCGTTGCCGCCTCACCTTCAACCGTGACCGCGTTTGATACCAAAATGCCGCCGGCCGGCAGGCGCGCCCAGAGGGCATCGAATAACTGCCCATCCCCCACAGCGCCGCCCATGAAGACTGCGTCGGGTGTTTCCGCAGCGCTCAGCCACGCTTTCGCATCGCCTTCAAAGACCGGCGCGGCGTCATCAGCCGCATCTGCAAGATTGCGTCGTATGGCGGCGACACGCGCAGGCATCCGTTCGAACAGCGTAGCCCTGCCGCCGGCGCGGATATGGTCGATGGCGACGGCGCCGGAGCCGGCACCCACATCCCACAAGTGGCCAGTACCGCCGCCCAGTGCCGCGATGGTGAGGAGGCGCACCTCGTCCCGGGTGACGCAGCCGTCATGGTCGAGCGCCGCCTCGCTCACCGGCCCTTGCCGCACGCACTCCACCGCAACTGTGTTCAGCGCATGGAAGTTTCCGCTCAGCGTCGCGGCTGTTGCGTCCCGTCGCGCCTCATCGGGCCCGCCCAACCGCTCCACACGGTGATGGCACTGTCGCCGTAGCCGCATTCTGAGAGCGCGGAGGCAATTTTTGCCGGGCTTTCACCGTTTCGGGTCAGCGCCAAGAGGCGCCGGCCGGGCGCAGCGTGGCCGACGATGCTCGCCTCCGGCGCGGTGTGGAGCGAGATACAGCGCACCTTCTCCAACGGCCAGCGCAGCGCCGCTGCGGCGAGGGACAACGCGCTCGGCGCAGGGAAGACCGCCACTTCCCGCGCAGGCAAGGCGCGCAGAAGCGTTGTGGCCACGCCGTGGTAGAGCGGATCGCCTGAGGCGAGCACCGTTGTGGGCTCGCCGCGCCGGTCCACGATGGCGTCGATCCCTGCGCTCAGCGGGCTGGGCCACGGTTTGCGATGGGCGTCCTGCACGCCGGCCGCTTCCAGCATTCGCGCTGCACCAAACACTGCCGGCGCATCAAGCACGCCATCGGGCGCGGTGGGCGCCAGGCGGCCGCCCGGCAGGCAACCGACAATGTTGAGCCAGGGTTCTGCCCCGGCGGCGCTCACCCGTCCCCCACAGAGATGTCTTGCTGAGAAGCTTCAGCGGCGGCGCTGAGGGCCGCCGCGTTGAGCGCCGCACCGGCCATGGCACTGCCGCCACGACGCCCCTTCAGTGTCACGAATGGCAACGTTGGGCGCGCCGCGACCAGCGCTGCTTTGGATTCAGCAGCGCCCACAAACCCCACGGGAAACGCAAAGATCACCGCAGGCTGCGCCCCTTCGCGCATCATGGCGAGGAGCTCGAACAGTGCAGTGGGCGCATTGCCGATGACAATGATCGCCCCGTCCACAATGTCAGCGCAGAGCCTGATGGCGGCGGCTGACCGGGTGGTTTTCTCCCGCTTGGCCCATGGCGCGGTCTCAGGATCGTTGAGCCGGCACACCACGCGCTGCGGGTCGATGGCGCGCTTCATGATCGCGTGCCGGGTCATTTCGCTGTCCACGATCACCGGCGCGCCGGCGGCAAGCCGCGCGCCCACCGCGCCGCAGACCCCTCCGGAGATGACGATTTGGCGCGCAATGGCCGTGTCGCCCGCTGCGTGGACGATGCGCGTTGCAATGGCGGCCTCCGCGCCGAAGCGGGCGGTGTCCACCTCCTTGCGGATGATCTGAAATGATTGCGCGGTGATGCGCTCCGGGTCACGCTCGTAGTGAAACGCCCCGTCCGTCACCACGCTCACCGGGCCAAGCGGATGAGCCTCGTGCGGGTAAGGATGATGGTGATGCCCGCCGTGGCTGTGATCGTGCTCGTGGTCGTGGTCCTGATGCGTGTGCCCGTGTGCGTGCGTGTGATGATGATCGTGATGCTGGTGATCATGATGATGATCACCGTGACCACCATGGTGTTGGTGCCCATCATGATCGCCGTGCTGATGGCTGTGGTGGTGATCGTGCTCGTCGGGCCGAAGGACGCGGCAGGCGCCGGTACAGAACGCACTGCACAGGTCGCACGTGTCCACCGTGGAGCCTGGCGCCGCTGCACCCATCCCCTCCACGTGATGGTGATGGCTCTCCTGCGGTGCGCCCACCTCGGTCTCAAAACCCAGGACTTGCGTGCGGTACTTACATACGCCGCAGTTCATCACGGCCTTGCCTGCAAGGATCTCCGTCACCCTCTCTTGGAAGGTGTCGATCACCGCCGGATGCGCACCAAGGTAAGGGGCCTTGGCAAAGGCAATGCCCGGATACCGCTCGGCTGCCGCGTCGGTGAAGCCGTAGATTCGGTCAATCAGAATGCCGGAGAACAAGAAGTACGGGAAAACAATGACGCGCTTGAAGCCGAGCGTGGCGACCTTGTCGAGGCAGGGGGCGACCAGGGGGGAACGTGACGCCGGAGAACGCCGTCTCGCACCAGCCGAAGCCGAAACCCTCCCACAACATCCTGGCGATCTTTGCCACATTGCCGTTGGCGTCAGGGTCGGATGCGCCGCGGCCCACCACCACGAGACAGGTTTCACTGGCCGGCGCCGGGCCGTGTGCGGCATCCAGCGCATTTGCCGCCTCGCGCACCCGCTCGCCCGCTGCGCGGAGCATTCGGGCATCAACGCCCAACTCACGTCCGTAGGAAATGGGAACGCCGTGCTTCGTGGCGTAGGTGTTGAGGACGCTGGGGATGTCGTTCTTGGCGTGGCTTGCGGCAAACAACATGCCCGGAACGGCCAGAATCCGTTCAACGCCGCGCGCCCGCAGATTGTCCAGCCCGTCGCGGATGACTGGGTTGGCGAACTCCAGGTAGCCGTACTCCACCGGCGAGCCGGGGAAGCGCGCGCGCAGTGAAGTGGCGAGCTGCGCAAACTCTTGCACTGCGCTCTGGCTGCGCGAGCCATGGCCGCACACCATCACCCCAATCGAAGGGTCCAATGCTGGGATAGGGCGGTTCAGCACAGCCTGATTCTCGGGCAGAACGGCTAGCCTTTGCGCCTGAGTGCGCGGCTGATGACCGCAACGGCCAACACCAGCGCCACCACAGCCAGGAGTGCCAACGTGCCGACGTGGTCATGCCCATCGACCACGTGTCCGTGAACCCCGTGGGCCACTGCGTGTTGGAACGGAGCGGCGCCAAAAGCGCTTAATGTTCCGAGGGTAAGTGCGATGGAGGAGCGCTTCATGATCGGACCCTTCTGTCGGCGTGCGCGTCAATTTCAGTTGCTTCAATTGCGCGCGCCCGTCACAGGCGCCGGCAGGGGCGTCACCTTGCGGCACGCCTCATGTCCGGCCCCAAAGGCCCTTCGGCAGCCACGGCGTTGGCCCCCGAATTGGGTCAGCCGCACCGCGATCGCTTTCAGCCCCTTTGCTGGAGCGCTGCGTCAACTTTGGCTAACAGCCGCCACCGTCCAAAGCAAGAATGCGGAAACCAAAACCTTCTCTCCGCTCATTTTTGTGACAAAGGCCCATTTGCCAAGCGGCCCGATCCGGGCATATCACCAACCATTGAAAGCCAAGCGATTGGAGACATTCATGTTAAACGTCAGCCGCACGGCCGCCGCGCTCGCCATTGCAGGTGCAATGACGCTGACCGCCGCGCCAAGCTTCGCCGACGAACCGACCGCCACCGACATTACCGGCGACTGGTCTGGCAAAGGCTTCGTCCAGGCGGACGAGAATGCGCGCAAAATCAATGTGCGCTGCAAAATCGAGGGATCGCAGGACGAAACGAACGTGGCGTTCGAAGGTGCCTGCCGTGCCATGCTCGTCATGAAGCGCGAGATTGGCGCCCGCCTCGTGAAGGAAGGCGACAACTACACCGGCACCTACAAAGGGTCTGAAGTGGGCATTGCCGAGCTTAACGGCGAGCGCAGCGTGCCCGACCAGCTGGTGCTCACCATGACCTTCCCGCGCGAGGTGAATGGCGACGCGGTGGCAACCATGACCATCGACCACGGCGACCCCAACGTTCTCACCATCACCACGCAGGACGAAATGGAGTCCGGCGTCATGGTCACCACCTCGCAAATCGTCTTCGAGCGGGAATCGAAAGTCGCAGCGAAGTAACGTCGTGGAGGGCGCCGGCCGCTGCGGAACAGCAGTGGCAGGCGCCTTAGTAGAGCCACTCCGGCAGCGCGGTGGCGAGGGGCGGGAAGAACCAGATCACTGCGATCCCCGCCGCCTGAAGCCCGATGAACGGCAGCACGCCGCGGTAAATGTCACCGGTCGTCACC
>JBCDFB010000019.1:0-16693 GCA_039178655.1 Pseudomonadota bacterium
GCGCGTAGCCCACAACCTCCCCGCCGCACCGACGCAACATGGGCGTCGTCTTCCAAGAAGGCCGGCTGTTTCCGCACCTCAGTGTGCGCAAGAACCTGCTTTACGGCCGGCGGACGGGTCATCGCCGCCACAGCGCGAGCGACTTTGATAAGGCCGTAGACACGCTCGGGCTGGAAACACTATTGGATCGACGGCCCCGCAACTTGTCCGGCGGGGAGAAGCAGCGCGTCGCCATCGGTCGCGCGCTCTTGTCGGACCCGTCCTTCATCCTCGCCGATGAGCCGCTGGCGTCCTTGGACGAGGCACGAAAGGCCGAAATCCTCCCCTACTTCGAGCGGCTGCGGGACGATTTTCGCGTGCCTATTCTCTACGTCAGCCATTCGGCGGCGGAGGTCGCGCGCCTTGCAACCACCGTGGTCGCGCTGGAGGAGGGCCGCGTCTTACGGCAGGGCCCGGCCCTTGATGTCCTGTCCGACGCTGCGGTGACGCCGGCCGGTATCCGCGCTGCCGGTGCTGTTTTGCACGCCCGTGTGACCGCGCACCACGCTGACGGTCTGAGCGAACTGAGCGCCGACGGCACCTCGCTGTTCTTGCCGAGGGTTGCGCAGCCGGTTGGCGCGCGGGTTCGCGTGCGCATCGCCGCGCAGGATGTGATTTTGTCAACGAAGCCGCCAGAGGGACTTTCAGCCCTCAACGTTTTTCCAAGCACCATTGCAACCATCCGCGCCGGCGACGGCCCAGGCGCGCTCATAACCTTGAACGTTGCTGCTGGGCGGCTCCTGGCGCGGGTTACCCAGCGCTCGCTCGCCGCGCTTCATCTGAGTGAGGGGGTCAAGTGCCACGCGATCGTAAAGTCGCTCAGCGTTGCGCCGGATGATGTCAGCGGGTGGAGCAATGATCACCCGGAGGGGCCGGTATCGGTCTAAACGGCACTGGTGTGGCTGGGGGACGAGGATTCGAACCTCGACTAACGGAGTCAGAGTCCGCTGTTCTACCGTTAAACTATCCCCCATCAGGATCCGGATGTCGGCAGAGGCGCGGAGATGGCAGTCAAGCCGCTGGCCGTCAAGCCTTAGCCGCGCCACCGTGTTGCGGATCAGCAGCCTTTGGGAGACTCTTGGGGGCCGGCTGCGTGCCCGGGGTGTCGCGCGTCAGCCCCAGCGTCTCCAACTCCTCAAGATAGTTCTGCCAACCCTCGCTGCGCTGGTCCGCCAGTTCAAACAGTGACGAGAGCGGGTAGATGCCGGTGTCATGACCGTCATCGAAGGCGATGCGGATGGCATACTGCCCCACCGCTGAAACGTCCTTGATGGTCACCGCGCGTTTGCCGCCGATCACCATCCGCCCGCCGCCGTGCCCCACACGCTCGGCAGAGGGCGTAAAGACCCTCAGATACTCTGCGCTGAGGCCGGCCTCCGCGCCGTCATCAAACACAATGCGCATGCTGTCACGCGCTTTCGAGATTGTGATTTCGGTTGGCCACGGTGCCCCTGCCATGGAGCATGATCCTCGTTGAAACCGCAGCTTGAATTATGGCACGCTTTGCGGATGGACCAGGTTTTGAGCGCCCCGATCATGTCGCCTTCCGCCCCGCGGCCAAAGCTCGTGGATACGTTCGGGCGGACGGTGAGTTACCTGCGCATCTCGGTGACGGACCGATGCGATTTTCGCTGTGTGTATTGCATGGCGGAGCACATGTCGTTTCTGCCTAAGCGCGACCTTCTCACACTGGAAGAGCTCGACCGTGTGGCCTCCGCCTTCGTGGAGCGGGGGGTGCGTAAGCTGCGCATCACCGGCGGAGAGCCGCTGGTGCGGCGCAACGTTATGACTTTGTTCAGCGGGCTCTCCCGTCACCTCGGCGCCGGGCTCGACGAACTGACCCTCACCACGAACGGGTCGCAACTGAGCCGATACGCCTCACAGCTTTACGACTGCGGGGTGCGGCGGGTGAACGTGTCACTCGACACGCTGGACGCGGCCACCTTCAAGGCCATCACCCGATGGGGTGACCTGGAAAAGGTGCTCACCGGCGTGCAAGCTGCCAAGGCCGCCGGCATCAAGATCAAGATCAACATGGTCGCGCTCGCCAACGCCAACCGGCATGAGATCGAGCCGATGATGCGCTTTTGCCACGATGAGGGGTTTGATCTCACCCTCATTGAGACCATGCCGCTGGGCGAGGTCGAGGAAGACAGGACTGACCAGTACCTGCCGCTCACCACCGTGCGCCGCGACTTGTCGGAACGCTACACGTTGGAGGATCTGCCTGACCGGACCGGCGGTCCGGCGCGCTACGTGCGGGTTGCCGAGACGGGTGGACGCATCGGCTTCATCACGCCCCTCACCCACAATTTTTGCGAAAGCTGCAACCGTGTCCGGTTGAACTGCACCGGGACGCTCTACCTCTGCCTCGGTCAGGATCACGCGGTTGACCTGCGCGGCCCGCTGCGCTCCTCGGAGGCGGACGAAGCCCTTCACAGCGCAATCAACGAGGGCATGCGGATCAAACCCAAAGGGCACGACTTCGTCATTGAACGTCGGGGGGCGGCTCCGGCGGTCAAAAGGCACATGTCCGCCACCGGCGGGTGAACGCCCTACGGTCCAAGATTTTTGATCACGGATTTGTGCTCACTTGCAGTTTGCAGTTGCAAGGCTGATGCAAATGCATGCAATCTCATGTGGTGTTACGCATTGATGGAAGCGTAACGCATCCGGGGAATGGAATCGGTCAAGCCCGGTGGGTGCAACTGGCCGCCGCCGACTAGAGACCATGGACGCCTTTACCGAGAAAGTCGCCCCGCCCCATCTCCGCCAGCGGCATCCGGCACCGCTGCCCCTCCTTATACTCATCGCTGCCATCCAGCCCATCGCCATGAACATGTATGTTCCGGCCATGGCAGCCATGCAGGGCGACCTGCAGACCTCAGCATCCGCACTGCAGGCCACGCTTTGGGCATTTCTGCTGGCCACCGCCCTTGGGCAACTTGTCGCCGGCCCGCTGTCGGACATGTTCGGCCGGCGCCATGTGCTGCTGGGCGGCCTCAGCCTCTTCATGGTGGGCACCGTCATCTGCACGCTGGCGCAAAGCGTTGAAACGCTTATCGCCGGGCGGATCATCCAGGGCATCGGCGGATGCGCCGGACTTGTGCTCTCGCGCGCCATCATCAGGGACGTGCACGGCGCGGCGAACTCCGCCTCCATGATCGGATACGTCACCATGGGGATGGCCGTGGGACCGCTGATCACACCCGCCCTCGGCGGCGTGATCTACGAGGCGTGGTCCTGGCGCGTGATTTTCGCGGTCATTGGCGCATTCGGACTCTTTGCCCTTGCCGTATCGGTATTACGGCTGGAGGAAACCCACCCTGCAGCCGGAAAACGCACCGGGATCTTCTCCGCCTGGCGCCGGGAGTTGAAGGAGCTTCTGGCCATCGCCGACTTCTGGCGTTTTGCGCTGACACTCGGCGCCCTGTGCGTCGCGTTCTTTTCCTTCATCGCGGGCGGCGCCTTCATCGCCATCGACATCTACGAGCTGTCCGCCTCGCAATACGGCGTCCTCTTCATCTTTGTCGTTGCAGGCTACGTGGCCGGAAACTTCGTCACCGGCCGTTTTGGGCCCCGCTTCGGCGTCGTGCCGATGATCATAGTGGGAAATGCCATCTCGCTGCTGGGCGTGGCAATCGCCCTCGTCCTGGGCCTTCTTTCGGTCTTTCACCCGCTTGCTCTTTTCGCGCCCATGTTCGTGGTGGGTGTCGGCAATGGCTTTGCTCTCCCCAACACCGTGGCCGGGTGCGTATCGGTCAAGCCTGAGCTGGCGGGCAGCGCCTCGGGCCTTGCGGGCGCCTTTCAGGTGGGAAGCGGTGCTTTATCCAGCATCGTGGTCGGCCTTCTCATCGACGCGCAGGCATTCAGCAACATGCTCTGGGCAATCCTCATCCCCATGTGTGCGGGCGCGACGGCTGCCTTCATGTTGTCCCTTACCCTGCGCAGCGAGTCCCTGAAGTGAGAACGCCGGTCATCACTCCTCGAAGATGATCTTCGGGAAGGGCTTTGCTTGCGTCTCGCTCAGCGAAACGCGAAGCGTGTCCGCGATTTGCCGGTAGGCCGCACCCTCCAGCCCCGAGCCGTCGGCCACAGGGCGCCCGGCGTCGGCAGCCTCCCGGATTGCCATGGTCAGCGGGATCCGCCCCAGGAAGGGAACGCCTGCAGCCTGCGCCTCCCGCTCGCCGCCGCCCTCGCCAAAGATCGCGGTCACCTCCCCGCATTTGGGGCACACGAAGGCGGACATGTTCTCCACCATACCAAGGATGGGAACGTTCACAGCGCCGAACATCTGCATGGCTTTGCGCACATCAAGCAACGCCAGATCCTGCGGCGTCGTCACCACAACGGCACCCGTCAGCGGCGTCTGCTGGGCAAGGGAGAGCTGAATGTCGCCAGTGCCCGGCGGCATGTCGATGATCAGGCAATCGAGCGTCCCCCACGCCGTATCGCGCAGGAGTTGATTGAGCGCGCCCGTCACCATCGGCCCACGCCACACCACAGCCTTTTCGGCGGGGACCAGAAAGCCGATGGACATGGCCTTGATGCCGCTCGCCTCAAACGGCGCAAAACCCTTATCGCCTGACGGCTTGTGGTCTTGCGCACCCACAAGGGTGGGGACCGATGGGCCGTAAATGTCCGCATCCAGAAGGCCGACACGCCACCCCGTGCGCGCCAGGGCGACGGCCAGATTAAACGAGACTGTGGATTTCCCCACACCCCCTTTGCCTGAGCCCACGGCGATGATCTTTGCAACGCCCTTCACCGGCCCGGTGCGGCCTGCAGGCCGGCCTTGCCGCGGCGCCCGCGCTCCGCCCGGACTTTGGGGTGCGCCTGCCGGGCTTTGGGCCGGTTGAGGCGGCGCGGCGGGCTCTTTCGCGACTGGTTGAGCCCCGGCCCGCCCAAGACGCCTTAAGCCTGAAAGCAGCCCACCATTCTTTTGCGCCGCCGCAGGTTTGCGCGGGCTTGCCTCCACCAATGCCACCAGCGCCCGTTCGATGCCGGGCAGGCCGGACAGCGCCGCTTCCGCGCTCCGCCGCACGGGCTCCATGACGCTGGCCTCCGCCTTCTCCACAGCAATCCCCAGGCCTACCTGGCTGCCGTTAATGGCAAGGGACTGTATGCGGCCCGATGCAACCAGCGTCTCGCCGTCGGGCAGCGTGATGGATGCCAGCACCCGCTCCACCGCCGCGCGGGTCGCCGAAGCGTCTGCCATTGCCTGCTCCATAGCCAGTCACGTCCCAAAGGCTTGGGTCGCGCGGGGAGATCATCAAGACCCTCAGTCCGTGCGACCGCCTCGGTCCACACGTCCCGGAGCCGAGCGCCGTTGACGTGGCGCTGCAAAACTCGATGATGCCGGCCAGCGACACAACGGGCCTGCGGCGCGCCACCCGCCCCCATTTCGACCCATGCAGGACCGACCTTGACGACACCGCCCAAACGTTTCGCATTTCTTCCCGCAGACACGGCCGGCGCACGCGAGGCTGCGGCAGCCCTTTCCGCGCGGTACGGCTCCGTGACACCTGAGGCGGCTGACGTCATCGTGGCCTTGGGGGGTGACGGGCTGATGCTCCAGACCCTCCACCGCTTCATGTCCACGGGCAAGCCCACCTTCGGCATGAACCGCGGCTCCGTCGGCTTTCTCATGAACGAGTACGATCTGGAGGGGCTTTCTCAGCGTATCGAGGCCGCGCAGGTGACGCAGATCCGCCCCCTCATCATGCGCGCCACCGATATCTACGGTGAAGTCCACTCTGCCCGCGCCATCAACGAAGTCTCGCTGCTGCGCCAAACCCATCAAGCAGCGAAACTCTCCGTCCATATCGACGGCCGCGTGCGCTTGAGCGAACTCATCTGCGACGGTGTATTGGTGGCAACCCCTGCCGGCTCAACAGCCTACAACCTGTCGGCCCATGGCCCGATCCTGCCCATCAACGCCCAGCTTATGGCGCTGACCGCCATCAGCGCCTTTCGCCCGCGCAGATGGCGCGGCGCACTGCTTCCATCGCACGTCACGGTCACCATAACCTGCCTGGAGCGGGAAAAGCGGCCCGTGGCGGCCGCCGCTGACCATGTGGAAATACGCCAGGTGGCCGAAGTGGAGATCAAGGAGCATCCCACAGCCGCCTGTGCCATCATGTTCGATCCCGACCATTCGTGGGACGAACGTATCCTTGCCGAACAATTCACCTACTGAACGGAGAAATTCATGCCTGGCCTTTACTTCGAAGATTTTGAGGTGGGCCGCACCTACACGCATGCCATCTCGCGCACGGTGACCGAGGCGGACAACATCTTGTTTTCCAACATGACGCTGAACCCGCAGCCGCTCCACATCGACGCCCACTGGTGCCAGAAGAACACCGAGTGGGGCCAGCCCATCGTCAACTCTCTGTTTACCCTCGGCCTCCTTGTGGGCATCACCGTCAACGACCTGACGCTCGGCACCACAGTCGCCAATCTCGGGATGCGCGAGACACGATTTCCCCATCCGGTCTTCCATGGCGACAGCATTTACGCGCGTACGTCGGTGGTCTCCAAAAGGCTGTCGAACTCGCGGCCGACGGCCGGCCTCGTGGAATTTGAGCATACGGCGACGAACCAAAACGAGGTGGTGGTCGCGGTGACGCTGCGCACGGCGATGATGCAAAGGCGCCCTGAGGCGGCTGGCTGATGCGCTCCTGGCTGTTCGTCCCCGGCGACAGCGAGCGGAAAATCATGAAGGCGGCCGACACAGGCGCCGACATCCTGATCCTCGACCTTGAAGACAGTGTCGCGCCGGAGCGAAAGCCAGCCGCACGGGGGCTCGTCTTTGAGGCGTTAAAGTCCCTGGAGCGGCCGGTTGCAGTGCGCATCAATCCGCTCTTGCAGCACGACTGCATACTTGACCTTCAAGTGGTGATGAGCGCTGCGCCCGACATCATTGTCCTGCCCAAAAGTGAGGGCGGCCACACCGTAGAAGCCCTTTCTGCGCGCCTTTGTGTGGCGGAGGCGCATGCCGGGCTCCCCGAAGGCGTCACGCAAATCATGGCAATCGCCACGGAAACTCCGGCAGCCATGTTTGGGCTGGGAAGCTACAGTTTGCCCAATTCCCGGCTCCAGGCTCTGTCGTGGGGTATGGAAGACCTTTCCGCAGCCATTGGCGCAGCGCGCACACGCACACCTGATGGAGTGTTAGGCGAGCCCTATGCGCTCGCGCGGTCGCTCTGCCTGTTCGGCGCCCACGCAGCCAAGGTCGCGCCGCTGGACACCGTGTTTACGGCGCATTCGGACGAGGCGGGCCTCATCGCAGAGTGCGAGGCGGCGGCAGCAGACGGTTTTTTGGGGAAGCTTGCCATCCATCCGGCACAGGTGGCGGCCATCAACACATCGTTTGCACCGACCGCAGAGGCACTTTCGGAAGCCGCTGCAATTGTCGAAGCATTTGCGCAACATCCCGAGGCGGGTGTGCTGTCGGTGAACGGCGAGATGGTGGACCGGCCCCATCTGTTGCGCGCTGAAGCGCTGCTGCGCCGCGCGGAGCGCTTTTCCTGACGGTGCGCGACCCGGATGCCATCGCCGGCACCCTGCCCGAAGGCACCGACCTCCTCGTTTTTGGTGGAGCGCCCGCGCTTTTTTGCAGTAGCCGCATCCCAAGCGCTATGGCATGCGCGTGTAGAACGTTTTCCCACTCCCCAAGGTGCCATGGCTGCGGTTTTGAACACTCTGAATGGATTGAGCGCGCTAAAGCGCGACAACCCGTGGCCTGACTTCCCCTATGGCGAAGTGATCCCGTTCAGTCTCGCCATCGACGGTGGCGGCAGAAGCGGCCGCGAGATCATCATCAACGCCCTCAAGCGGCGGAACGTGAAGCTGATGGTTGAAGTGGGGTGCTTCCTTGGCGGCTCGGCACAGTTGTGGCTGAAACAGGTGCCGGACCTGACCCTGATCGGGGTCGACCCCTGGGAGGGCAATTGGAGCGGATACATTGAGACCATGGCGGTCGATCCAATCAGATCGCGCACCGTGTGGCATTTCGACGATGAGGAGATCGCGTTCATTGTCGAAACGGTCCGCCGCCACGGCAACTTTGCCACCGCCTGCAATAATCTGCGCCTCTATAAGGACCGCTTCATTCCTGTCCGCAGGTATTCGCCTGAAGCACTTCACTATCTCCGCTCTCGCGAGATTTTCCCCGACGCGTTTTATCTTGACGGAGACAAATTGGGTGAAGAGCTGGAGGTTTGTCGGGAACTCTTCCCAAACGCGCTGATTTGCGGCGACGACTGGCTTTGGCCCGACAATGACGGCACTTTGCGCATGCAAGAAAAGGTGACCGAGTTTGCTGCGCGCCATGGTCTGCGCGTGAAGCACAAACGGCAGAGCTGGGTCCTGCTAGGCGCCGATGAAGATGCTTCGCTCGCCGGCTGACACGGTAGGCGCCTGGCCAAGCCCCGATTTCGCCAACGCGGCCCACGAGAGTTCACAGATCAATTGTGCCCGAAGCAGGAGTCTTGAACGCGGTCGTGGCCGCCTCAATACCGCGCCCTGTGAAGAGCCCCCGATAGAGGTCGGCCAGGCGCGCGGCCCGCTTGAGTGGCCGATACGCCTCCGGGGCTTTGGAGAGTGTTCCTCTGAGGCGCAGGCGCATATCAGAGGATTGGCACACGAGGCTGGACGGGTCGCGCCAACGCTCGCTACACGATGGTTCGAACGTCATGAGTACCACAATTAGGTCCCACAGACTGCCTTAGGCGTCCGGTGTGGGACTGGTGTAGGACGGTGAGGACCGGGGCAATGCAACACGTTAATCCTGCCGTGGCCATACACCCCTCTCCAGAGATGCCCGAAAGTGCGGTGCGCGCGCCAATTGATGCTGGAGAGGACAGGGACCTCATCCTCAAGGCAGGTGCGTTTCGCGAGAATTTCTACGTCAATTTCTATCCGCTGGTGCGAGAGAGCGGAATGAACCCTTTTGAACACTACTGCACCGTGGGTGCACGGCAGGATTGGCGCCCACACCCACTCTTCAACACCCAATATTATCTAGACATCCATCCAGACGTAAAAGGCAGCGATCTTCATCCGCTCATACACTATTTGAAGTACGGCGGCCGGGAATGGCGCCGCTGCACGCCAATGCTCGATATCGACCGATACTATGAAAACTATAAAGCAAATGTAGACGGCACACTGACCCGAACGATCATCGAAGACTTTGAACATTCCAAGGATCGTCGACTGGCTCTGCAGATTTTTGATGACACCGGTTGTCATCACCCAAAAGCGGGCGACAATTTCAATGAATACGTTGGTATATTGTTGGAGGACGGCCTCGCCGCCGGTGAGAACCCCCATATCCTCCTAGAGCTCGACCGCGTGACCCCTGACACGCATTACCAAAGTCGGTTTGCTGCACTTGAAAGGTTACTCGGGCCCGATCCAGACCTTGCCCAAGTGCCCACGCATTGGATTGTTGACCCAAAGTTCTACACGCAGCGCCATGGCGCCCACGCAGTCCATCCGACCATAAATTTCCTTCGTCTCGGTCGACGCGAGAACGTCTGGATCCACCCACTCTTTGATCCGGACTATTATGCGCAGAACAACGCCCTGGATAAGGACAGCGTCGGTGCCTTGCTACACTATCTGTCATTCATAACAGATGATCCAGATCCGAATTTGTACTTTGACGCTGCATCTTACAGGAAATACTACGGTGACAAATTAAAAGACCAGGAGAGTCTGCTTCAACACTATATGCGCTTCGGTCACATGCCGTTCTTTGAGACCGGTCGGTGGTTCGGCCAAAAGTTCTACCTTCGACGCGCAGCGGGGATTGCCGAACCCAACGTTCCCGCCCTCGTTCATTATTTGCATCAAGGTCTGGAAGGTGGCCTGCCGGCGCTCCCTCAGCAACCTTTTCTGGACGATACAACAACTTTAACGGATGATGATCTTGCCAGCGAGGTGAAATACGCAGCGCAGCAGCGATTTGAACTGATGGGCGGGTCGACGCCAGTGGTGAGTGTGTTGCTGCCGACCTTTCAGAATGTCGCCGACACTCTGCGCTGCGTTCTTTCGCTGCTGCGCTCCAAGGATGAAACGCCCTTCACTGTCCTTGTGCTGGATGACAGCGCAGGCCACGCCGCTGCCGCGACTCTCGCGCGGATTCTGACCGACGTGCCTGGCGTGGTGTTCCGGGAAAACGGAGAGAACCTGGGCTTTTTGCGGACGTGCAACGCCGGCGCGGAGGCTTCAGACACGCCCTACCTTTTCATCCTGAACAACGACACGCTCGTGCTGGATGGCTGGCTCGACGAGGCAATGAAGACCGCGTCCAGCGAGCGTGACGTGGGACTGGTGGGCTCAAAGCTCATCTACCCGTCCGGACTTCTGCAGGAGGCCGGCGGCGTCATTTGGAGCGACGGCTGGGCCGCAAACTTTGGCAGGTTAGACGATCCACAGGCACCCGAATACTGCTTCAAACGCGAAGTTGATTATATTTCAGGCGCAGCCATACTCATTAAACGAGACGTTTGGCAGGACGTTGGGGGCTTTTCCGAGTATCTGGTCCCTGCGTACTACGAAGACGCAGATCTTGCCATGAAGCTTCGCGCAAAGGGTCTGCGCGTGATCTATCAGCCGCTCTCCGTGGTGATCCACGTGGAGGGGCTTAGCCATGGCACTGACGAAGCGTCCGGCGGCAAGCGCCACATGATCATCAATCGGGAGCGCTTCCGCGAAAAATGGGCTGACGTGATTGCCGATCACGGCGAGCACGGCAAGGTCACCCCGGCAATCTTTGACCGTTATTGCCATGGAAAGGTCCTGTTTTGCGACGAGGAAATCCCCAAACCTGATCGGGACGCAGGATCAATCCGCACGTTCTTCATGCTGAAACTGCTGGTCGAGCTGGGGTTCAGTGTCACGTATCTGCCGATCAACGGTCAACGCGACGGAAAATACACAGTCGATCTGCAACGCGTGGGTGTTCAAGTCTTATACGAGCCTTACGTGAGCAGCGGGCGCGAATATCTGTTCGCGAAGGCAGATGAATACGACTTTTTGATTTTGACCCGTGTGACCTCTGCAGGCGGTTTCATTCCGGAGCTAAAGCGCAAATTCCCTCATCTGAAGATGGCGTTCGATACGGTTGATCTTCATTACCTGCGCACGCAGCGCCAAGCGGAGGCGAGCGGCGACGTGGAGGTCCATGCCCAAGCGCGAGAGTTACGGAAGAATGAACTTCAGACAGTCGGCTGCGCGGATGTGACCATCCTCACCTCCCCTGTGGAGATCGACCTTCTGCGCGCGGAACTCGGCCCATTCCCCCACTTGGAATTGCCGCTCATCTACGAAAGGCGGGAGGCCCCTGGCGGCTTTGAGACGCGGGCGGACGTGGCGTTCGTTGGAGGCTTCAGGCATCCGCCCAACAGCGATGCCGTGCATTATCTGGTAGAGGAGATCTGGCCCCGCGTGCGCGACGCAGGTCTTGATGCGCGCCTTCATATCATTGGCGCCGATATGCCCCGGAGCATCCACGCGCTCGCAGACAGGGATGTTGTGGTGCCCGGTTTCGTGACGGATATCGAGGCCTACTTCGACAACATCCGCCTCTCCGTCGCCCCGTTGCGCTTCGGCGCCGGCATTAAGGGAAAGGTGGCCAATGCCCTACGGCTCGGCGTGCCATCGGTGTGCACGCCCGTCGCGGTGGAAGGCATGGGGTTGACGGATGGGCAAAACGTGCTGGTGGCATCAAGCCCTGCGCAGTTTGCCGACGCTATCATCCGCGCCTACACGCAAGACGCTTTATGGACGTCCCTGTCCAGCGCGGGGAAAGACTTTATCGACAAGCGTTATGGGATCGAGCCGACGCGCCGTCGCCTCAAAAGCCTTTGCCGGGCCTTGATGCCCACTGAGGCTGGCGACGACAAACGCGCCCGCCCTCGGCTTCACTGACGCGCTTGGGCGATGGGCACGCGCCGGTGGTGCGCTGCGCGCGCTGCGCAATAATTGTGCGCTCAGCGTCTGACCGCGCGAATGGCCCTCAAACGGTCCATGATCGCCTATGCGTTCACAAAGGCCGCCTTGTCGCCTCGCTCTCTGGCCCTTTGCGCATAGTCGCCGAGCGCTGCAAAGTCCGCGTCTTCAAGATGCGAAATATCCAGTGAGACGGGTGCCAACTCGGGCACGCTATCCCCTTCGAAAAAGACGCAATAATCCCGCTCGCCACAGTGTTCCGCGGCCGCAAGCGCCTCGGAGTGGACCACCTTGGCAAGGTGCGGCTCAATCACACGAAACGACCGCTGATCTGTGGGGAAGGCAAAGCGCCCCATTTCAAAGGCACGGATCAGCGGAAAGCGGCGCAAGTTGTAGCCGATGCGCGCGTTCACCGCGTCAAGGTTAGCCAGCGCCACATGTGCCTTGTGTGTGACGGCGACGTTGCGAGACTGCATCGTGGCAAGATCGTCGACAAGTTCAGTATCACTTAAGATCGCAGCGAGCATACACCGCGAGAAAGCCTGCTTTGAAGCGTATTTGATCACCAAAAGCTCGTCCACAAGACCTTGCTGACGCAGTAAACGCAACCCGTTAAACAGGCTCATCGACCACTGGCGGCGTTTCTCGACATAACAGCTCAGCTGATCATGAACTTCGCCCGTCTTGATTGAATGCAGATACATAGAAGAGAAGAAGTCATCCACGCGGCGCAACGCGATGACGATGCGGACTGCTCCATAGGTGCTCAGCGCCTCAGTCATGGCCAGAAAAGTCACGCGGTTGCGGGCGACAATCAGGTTGGTGAACGCTTCACTCGACACCACCACATGCCGCGTCCTGTCTGCCGAGACCCGCTCACACAGTGCCTTAAATGCAGGCGTATCGAGCGAGTTCGCGGCCAGCAGTTGCTTCGGCAAAGTGTGATGGCCTAGCCCCTCGCCATCGCGCAAAATGTCCAAGTAGTCCACACCGGCCTCGGACAGCTTATCGGCCGACGCGGACAGAACCGACTGGATGAGCGTGCTCGCGGTTTTTGGCAGGCCAATGTGAAGCGTGATCATGTGTTGGCACACCGGCTGCGCGGCGACGGTTCAATCCGCCGACGCTATTGTCAATTGGAGACGCCGAGATCGTCAGCAGTCAATTACTTCCCAGTCCCGAGCATTCGGCTCGATCCATTCACCCATCATTCCTGGCGCCTCGGCGCACACCATAACACGCCGCTCCCGCCCGCCGCCCAAGGCATTGATCGGGGGCAGACCTTCACACCCTGCGGTAACGGTCCGGCAGCTGGCCCGGATGGGGATTCTCAAAACAGGGGCAACCGCGGGGGGCGCGTTCTCTTCGTCGCCAACCTTGGACGCCGCCTGCGCGCCCACGGCGTTTTTCGCCGCTAGCCGACGATTTCGTTTTGGGCGAACCAGAAGGCGATTTCTTCAGCAGCCGTCTCCGGCGCGTCTGAGCCGTGGACCGCATTTTCGCCAATGGATGAGGCGAAATCCTTCCGGATCGTCCCCTCCGCTGCCTCGGCCGGATTCGTTGCGCCCATGACTTCGCGGTTTTTCAGAATTGCGTTCTCCCCCTCAAGCACCTGAACAACTGTGGGCCCTGAGGACATGAACTCGGTAAGCTCGCCATAGAACGGGCGCTCCTTATGGACCGCATAGAACGCCTCAGCCTGGGCCTTTGACATGTGGACCCGCTTGGACGCCACCACGCGCAGCCCCGCGCTCTCCAGACGGTCGATAATTTTGCCGGTCACGTTTTTCGCCGTTGCGTCCGGCTTGATCATCGAGAAAGTGCGTTCGATCGCCATGGGTCTTCGTCCTTGGAAGGCTTTGGGTTGATGTGAGCGGCAATAAGCGCGGCGGGCGCCGGCGCGCAACGCCTATTCGTGCGCGGAGGTCACGGTGGACAAATCGCTGTTTTCGATGCTGGGCAACTACAACCGGTGGGCAAACACGCGCCTTTACGATGCGGCCTTTGCCTTGCCAGAGCCGGACTACCGAAAGGACCTCGGTGCCGCCTTCGGCTCAATCCACGGCACGCTCAATCACCTCATCGTGGCTGATCTCATCTGGCTCAATCGCTTCACCGGCGAGGGGGCCGCACCCACAGCGCTTGATGCCATCGTGGCCGACGAAAATGACTCCCTGCTTGAGATGCGGACAGCCACGGACGATAGAATCAGCGCCTATATCGCCGGGCTGAGTGAGGCGGCGCTGGGCAAGGACTTTTCCTACACCTCGCTCGTCAAACCGCAGCCGGTGACCCAGCCCCTCGCCCCGGCACTCCTCCACTTCTTCAACCACCACACCCATCACCGCGGCCAATGCCACGCGATGCTAACCCGGCTGTGCGGGGCCGCACCGTCGCTGGACCTCATCTACTATCAGCGCGAGACGGGTGAAGGGATCGCGCGCGCGAGCAGCTGAGGCATGTTTAAAACCATCGGCACCCGCGGCCAGTTCACCACCAATGACGGCGTCCAGCTGAGCATGATCGAGGCAGGGCGCGGGCAACCGCTCGTCATGCTTCACGGATGGTCGCAGAGCGCACTGCAATGGCACAATCAGATCGACGCGTTTGCCGCGACCCATCGCGTCATCGCGCTCGACCTGCGCGGACACGGCCTGTCTGAAAGGCCGGAGCATGGCTATCGCGTCTACCGCCTCGCCCAGGACGTGCGGAACCTCATTGATACCCTGTCACTGGAACACACAATCCTCATGGGCCACTCCATGGGGGTTGCCATCATCTGGGCGCTCATCGACCTTTACGGCGAAGCGGGCCTTGAAAAGCTCATCCTGGTGGATGAGCCGGCCTCCATCGCTGATCACGCGGGACTTAGCCACGAAGAGCGCGAGGAGGCGGGCGCCCTCCTCACGCCAGAGGCCTGTTTCGACGTTGTCGCGGCGCTCAAAGGTGCAAAGGACGAGGCCTACGCCAGGACGCGATCCTTCATCGGCGGCATGTTCACGCCCGGTGCGTCCCCTGAGATTGTGAACGCCGCGGTGGCGGAGAATTTTGCCCTGCCGCGCCGCCATGCCGCAGCCCTCCTCGCCGACCATGTGTTCAATGACTGGCGCGATGTGGTGCGGCGCATCACGCTCCCCACCCTTTGCATTGCTGGCAGCACCAATGCGGCCCGTCTGGCGTCCGTGGCGTGGCAGGTCCGAACCATCCCCGGCGCGCGCCTTAAAACGTTCCGGCCGGACGAGGGTGGCGCCCACTTCATGTTCCTGGAAAACCCGGACAAGTTTAATGGCTGCGTCCGCGCGTTCCTGGCGCAATGACATGCCCCAACCCTTCGCTTGACGACTCGCTTATTGAGAACAAATCATGTACACGCAGGGCGTGGTCGAGTGAATTGGATATGTGCAGAGTTTCAAACGACCGTTTTCGATTTGGTAAGATTTGCCCTGCATCTAGTTACTCTGCGGCCACGGACACACCATATCTGGTAGGCTAACTTCGCGTCGTTCTGGGGATAAGCCGCGCAATCCCCAGGAACGGCCGAGCCGCCCGCTTCCACCCCAGGAGCGGTGCCAGCAGTGTCCGGGGTCGCCAGCGCGAGTTGGCAACAGACGGGCAAGCTTGAAGGACCACGCAATGCGTATCGAACGGCGCTACACGAAAGACGGACAATCCCCCTACGAGGGCATCGCGTTTCGCAGCGCCACCAGTGAGATCCGCAATCCTGACGGATCCACCGTCTTCAAGCTCGACAACGTCATGGTGCCGGAAAGCTGGTCGCAGGTGGCCACCGACATCATCGCCCAGAAATATTTCCGTAAGGCCGGCGTGCCGAGCCGCCTGAAGAAGGTGGAGGAGTCCGGTGTGCCTGAGTGGCTGCGCCGCTCCGTGCCCGACGAAAAGGCCCTGGACAGCCTGCCTGCCGACGAGCGCAGCCACGGGGAGAGCGACAGCCGCGCCGTGTTCGATCGCCTTGCCGGCGCCTGGACCTACTGGGGCCACCGCCACGGCTACTTCGACACTGAGCATGACGCCCGCGCCTTCTACGACGAGCTGCGCCACATGCTGGCCACCCAAAAGGTGGCTCCCAACTCGCCCCAGTGGTTCAACACCGGCCTTCACTGGGCCTACGGCATCGACGGGCCGAGCCAGGGCCACTACTACGTGGATCCGACGAAGAAGGTGCTGGTGCGCTCTGAAAGCGCCTATGAGCACCCCCAGCCCCATGCCTGCTTCATCCAGTCGGTGGAGGACGACCTCGTCAACGATGGCGGCATCATGGACCTTTGGGTCCGCGAGGCGCGTCTGTTCAAGTACGGCTCCGGCACGGGTTCAAATTTCTCGAAGATCCGCGGCGAGGGAGAGCGGCTCGCGGGCGGCGGCAAGTCGTCCGGCCTGATGAGCTTCCTCAAGATCGGGGACCGGGCCGCCGGTGCCATTAAGTCCGGCGGCACCACGCGGCGCGCGGCCAAAATGGTCGTGGTCGACGTGGACCACCCGGACATTGAAGAATATGTCGACTGGAAAGTGCGCGAAGAGCAAAAGGTCGCCGCGCTCGTCACCGGCTCAAAGATCGTCAAAAAGCATCTGACGGCGATCATGAAAGCCTGCGTCAACTGCGAGGGCTCGGGCGACGACTGCTTTGATCCTGAGAAAAACCCGGCGTTGATGCGCGAAATCAAGGCTGCGCGGA
>JBCDFB010000020.1:0-16538 GCA_039178655.1 Pseudomonadota bacterium
TCTGCGACCTTACAGGAGGCCCCGATGAGATGGCCCTGGCAGCGGCGCGCCGAGCCGCAAACCGAGAAACGCGCGGCCGGCAACTACACGGCGCAGATCCTCGCGGCGCGGGCACCTGCCGTGGCGGTGGTCTCAATGGCGACGTCGCCGATCTCCTTGCGGATGGCACTGCCCATGCTGCTTTGCGATTTCCCGTAGGCGGCGAGGCGATGGACTGCCTGGCGCACCGCGAACGGTATCGTTGAGCCATCGCCGACGGTGGCGACGATCTGGTACGTGTCGTCATCGAGGACGAGGCCGCCCAGGGGCGAGGGTTCGGCCGTGAAGGGTTCCCACGCGCCATCCTGCCAGATGGACACCGTGAGCTCGCCTGTGGGCCACAAAGGCGGGCGCCAGTCGCCGGGGCCTTCGACAACCCACGTCACGGTGCGCTCGATCCACCGCCGATCGCACCACGCTTCGACGCGATCCCAGGCCCAGAAATCTTCGACATCTTCGAGGACCGGCGGGTAGCCGGAAGGTAAGCCTTCCTCCTGGCGCAAGGTGACAGCGCTCATGTTCGCCACCTCAAGGCCGCGTGCATCGGTGCGCAGACGCTCGCCTGCCAGTCCCGCGCCTCTACAGTGGCCTGGCTGTAAGCCGCCGAGGTGACGATGCTCATCTCGTACAAGAGCGCCGCGTTGATGGTGCGAATAATTGCTCGGTGCATTCCCTCTTCGGGGCGGTAAGGTTCCTCCTCGATGGTCTCGGCATCGCGGACGGCGCGCTCCGGCGGTAGCCGGAACCCCGGCGACAGCCCAATGGCGAGGCCCGTTTCCAGAAGCGCCAAGACATCGCGAATATGACCGACGTCGGTGATGGTGGCGGGAATGGTCGCCTCGAACTCGACCGCCGCGTCGGTGTCCTCGATTTCGAGCGTTCGCGTCCCACGGCTCGCCAGCGGGCGGCTGTAGTCGTGACCGGAAAGCAAATGAATCTCTTCGCCCGGCCGGTCGATCCGGTAGGAAAAGGCTCGGGGTGCGAAGCGCTCTTTGCGAGGCCGACCACGCCGGCCTCCATCGCTGAGAATTGCCGTTTGCTGATAAGGGAACCGCCCGGCGAGCCTCGCCGAGCCGTCCCTCCTGCGGCGCACTTCGAGCGCACCGCCGTGAAGCGCACCGGTCTCCATTACTGAAGGCCCGTAAGGATTTGCAGTTGCTCGGTGCGGCTGATCGTGACGTCCATCGTCGCCAGCGCCGTCAGCCTTAGGCCGCCGCTTGCCGAATCGCTGTATATGTCCCGGATCAAGTCAACCGCGCCCCAGGTGCCGACGAAGATCGGAGGCACGCCACCTACGCTTGTGCTGAGAAGCGCTGTCGATTCCGAGGGTGAGCCTGTTGGGGCCGCGAGCGCGTTGCTCGTAAGGACGATGTTGCGAACCCGGGCCGAAAGCCGATCCCATTCGCTGATGGAAATCCCGGAAATCAAGTCATCCATGCCGTCCCAAATTTCCGGGCGTAACAGCAACCGCACACTGTCCGGGCCGCCCGCGGCGTGGTCGGTCATGAAGGTGACAATGGCCGACCTCACGGCGCCCCAGGTCGCAGCCGCGTCGACGGGTGTGCTGGTGATACCGTATGTGCCGGCCCCGGCGATGACACCCAACGGCTCGCCAGTCGCACCCGCGCCGAGGAACACAACGCGGTCCATCTCCGCAGCCATCGCCCGGTTCATGTCCCGCCGAATGGCGCTCTCAAGTGCCGCTCCGGATTGCTTCAGTGCCTTGCGCGTCACTCTCATCTGGACGCCGAGAGTGTGGTCCGGGGCGAGCGGACGGTCGACGGTCTCGTAAGCCGTCGGGCCGGCAACGTTGCCGGTCTCGCTGGTGGCCCAGCCCACCACGGCACCGCCGGTCGTCACGGGCCATTCGACTTCGCCGACACCGATGTTGACCATGGACGCGCCCATGCGGCTTGCGACCGAGTCAGGAAACAGCCGGTCGATAGTCGACATCGTCCGAACCGGGTCGGGCGTGCCCGCCGCGACGGTCTCGCCGACGCGAACCTCAAGCGCCTGCCAAGGGACAGGAACCCCGCGATAGCCACCTTGGTTTCGCAGCTCTTGCGTCACCTCCGCGGTGGCGCCGTTCATCTGCCTGCCTTCATCGAGGAACAAGGCAGCCTGGCGCAGCTCGAACTTGTCGATGAGCGCGGCGAAGTCGCGGTCCTCTTTGCTCTCGAGCTCGGCGCCGGCCTCGCGGCGCTCGGTGTCCTCTGCGATGAGCGCGGCGCGGTAGCGGCTTTCGTTCGACCGGTATTCTGTGTCGAGCGCATCCATCTGGCGCGTCTCGTCTTCGCTCGGGGTCTCCTTGCTGGCGAGCTCGGCGAGAGTCTGTCTGATTTCAGACTGCCGCCGTTGGATCGTGGTGGACGTCAACATTTAGATTTCCTCTTTGAGAAGTGCCGCCCATTCCAGGCGTGCGGGGTTGGGGCTTGAGCGGCCTTGCTCACGACAGGTTTTGCGGGAGTGACAGCCGGGGCAGAGCACCTGCAGGTTCGACGGTTCCCAGGCCAATTCGGGATTGGTGCGAACGGGCCGCCTGTGGTCGACTTCGAGACGTCCGCCAGCGCCGCACTCGACGCATCGGAAGCCGTCGCGCTTCAAGATTTGCCAGCGCAGCCGGCGCCACCTCGCGGTCCTCGTAACGGGGTCGCTGTGCCTCATAGCCACACCGCCTTCCGGGCCGGGCGAGCGTTGCGGGCCATCATCCGCGCACCTTCGGCGACAGCGAGGACGGCAGCGGCCACGGGGTCGATACGGCCAAGCGAACGGCCTTTGGCGAGCTTCAGATTGTTGGCGGGGTCGCGGAGCACGACCGCGTCGGCAAAGGCCGACCGCAGCAACAGGGATGGCGTTGACAACACGTGCCCGTCGAATGCGGCCCGCCGGAAGCGCTCAACATCCTCGGACCCGTCTTTAAAACCCATGCCGCGCCAGATGATCGGGGCGCGAACGCCGGCCTTGTCCATCGCCTCGCCGAGCTCGGCCTGCTTGAATCGGTCCGCAACGATGGCGGCGATTTGCTCACCGGCGACGTGCTGCATCACCTTCGACAACCAAGGCGCCACCGGCACCGTCTGGTCGCCGAGCGTGCCCAGCTCGCCGCGTTCCTGCATCTCGACATAGCGCCTGGCGACACCGTCAGCGGCCCCTCGGTCGGCCAACGAAGGCCGCGAGGGGAAGGTGCCGAAGCATTCGAGGCGGTGGGTCTGTGGCCAGTAGTAGGCGACTGCCGTCATCGACGCCGAACCGCCAAGGTCAAGCCCGATGACGCACGGTCCCTCGCGGGGCGGCAGGTCGGACGTCTCGCACGAAAGCCACTCGTCGGTGGTGAGGACGACGTCGCGGGCCTCGGTATTCACCCGCTCGTTGCGGTTCAAGTTGCGGAAGCTGGCGAGTGCAGAACCGCCCCGGGCGATGGCCCGCCGCGCCGATGCCAGCAACCATTCCTCGGAAGGGCCGACACCGCTGCGAATGCCGGGGTTCGCTTCCAACCACGACGGTAGGTCGTCTGCCGGCAACCCAGGTTCGGGTCGGTGCTCTTGGCGGTAAACGCCTTCCCGTTCTTCATCGAGCCAGCGCGAGAAGGTGTTCGCGTCGTCCGGCGCGCTCGTACTGATGATGATCGTCTTTGCGCCCCGCTTGCCGGTCGACGTCAGCAACGCCGCCTCCAGCTCGTCCCCCCGGTCGGCGGGCCACGCAGCGCGCTCGTCCATGAGGACCATGGTCGGCCCGGCGCCGAGTGCGCCCTTGGCGTCGGCCGCGATGCACCTGACGACGTGCTCGCCCTCGAACTCGATTTCCAAGACTGGAGAGCGCCGGAACTTGAACCGCTCCTGCATCTCTTCAGGCAGCGAGCGGACCAGCCCCATCACGAAGGTCCAGGCAATCTTCGCCTGGTCGCGGGTGCGGGCCGCCAGGATGACTTCGCGCCGCGGTTGGTTGTCGGTGACGCCGACAAGATGAGCGAGGGCCAGGCCGGCAGACAACGCCGTCTTGCCGGAACCGCGAGCGACGGACAGCACCGCAATGCTCGTCGAGGACAATAACGCGCCCTTGATGAACTTCCGCTGGAAGGGCGCCAGGCGGATGAGCCGACCAGACCGCGGCCCTTCAGGCACCTCAAGGCTGGTGATGAACCTCGTGGCGGCGGTAGCGGGTCTAGGAGGCATCGCCACCGACCAAAAACGCTAAGCGAGAAAGAAGTACCCCAGCCACGCTCTGCCGGGGCGACCGTGGAGCCGGCATTGGGACCTGACCGGCCGTGAGGTGAAGGCGCAGTCCTCTGAAGGGGTGCGCCCACCTAGGGTGCAACCCCTTAGGGGTTATAGGGGGGATGTCGCACCCTACTTGCACCGGCGTTGCACCCGCGTTGCACCCTCTCACTGGCCGTCCCCTTCGTGGCCAGGACGGGCTAGGTGTGAGCGTGCCTTCGCACCGGTGCCGTGCTTCGCATTGACGATCTCGCCGCGGCCGAAGAGGTTGTTCATCGCCGTGGCGAACGCGGCCTTGCGGACGCCTTCAGCGTTTGGATGCTTGGCGAACTGCGTGGGTGCGTAGGTTGCGCAGGGCGTCGACGATACGAACCGCTCTTCAGCCGTGAACTGGTCAAGCAAAGCCAAGAAGATGCGCTCAGCCTTCGCCGCTGCTGTCATAACCTCGACGGACGAGGGCGCAGGTTCCGGCTCGAACACACCTGCCTGCCACGTCAGCAAGATTTCCTCGCCCACGCGGCCGTAGTTCGCTTTCTTCGTGGTCAGGACGCGCTTGTCGGGGTCCGGCTCGTACCCGTCTTCGGAGATGCGCGACAGGTAGAGCCGAGAGCGGACTGAGTTGTTCCACGCGGTCGAGCCCGATGCCCCCGAGCCGCTAGCCATGCCCGTGAGCGACGGGTGCCCTAGCAACATGACCGCGCAGCGCTGACGGATGGCGAGGCCGCGAAGGATGCCGATGAACTGGCGAACTTTGGTGCGATCATTCTCGCTCGACGGGTAAACGTCTGCGAGCGTGTCGAGCACGATGAGTGCGGGTTGTTCGTCCGCAGCGCGGGCTTCGAGCTCATCGAACAACTCGCTCTGCAAAAGCGATAGTTGCGACTCCACCGCAAGCAGGGCGTCCTCTCCGGCAAGGGAGCGCATGGTCAGGCCGGCGACGTCGTCATAGGTCTTGCCGACGGCCGCGAGAACGGCGCCGAGCCGCCGATGCAGTTCATCGTCGTCGTCCTCGGCGGACAAGACGATTACGCGGCCAGGCTGAACCTCTTTGCGCAGCCAGTCGCCGCTAGACGCGGACGCCACCGCGAGTTGCAAAGCCAACAGCGACTTGCCGGTGCCGCCGTCGCCACTGATCAAGGTCACCGTCCGCATGGGCACGAGGTCCGGCACCAACCATTCGCGCGGCGGAACGGCTTTACCCTTGAGCGAAGCGGCACTGTAGAAGCGTGAGCGGCGAGTCTCGCATTGGGGAATTTCCCCAATTGCCTTTAGCGGCACGGCTCGATCAATAGCTCCGCGGAGGGCGTCGGTGTCGTTCGCGCTATGGAATCCGTTCGCATCCATCAGAACGGCCCCAGGAGGTCAGCGCTGATGCCGCGGTGGCGTAGTCGATCTACAAGTTCTCCGGCCCCGCGCCGGCCGGCTTCGTCGTCGTCAACGAGCACCGCCACGCTGTCGCACCAGCGCGGCACCGCATCGGCAATCTTCGGAAGGTGTGTGGCCGATCCCGCTGCCCAGGCCGCGATGTCCATCGCCTGGTGAGCGGAAAGGGCATCCTCGATGCCTTCGGCAATGACGAGGCCTAGACTGTCAGTCCACGGCCCCAGGACCAGCGGCAGCCCGGCGGGCGAGCCGAGGAACTTCTTGTCGATCTTCTTGCCGTCAGGGTCGAGAAGCGTGCGGTGGATCGCGGAGACGATCACCCCGGCCATGGATATGGTGCTCGGTTCCGGTTCGGCCGGGATCGCGAACGCGGTGACGACAGTCGCCGGGTGCTTCGACGTCGCTGGCAAGAATCGCATCGTCGGCGGCAGTGCGCAGCCAATGCTGCGGGCGTCGCGCAGGTAGCGCTCACCGAGGGTCCCGTTGATCGGACTCGCTTTGCGCCACAGCCGAAGTGGAAGGTCGCAAAGTTTGCGACCTTCCGTGCCTTTGGTGAAGCGGTCGGGCGAAGTAGGGTCTCCACTTCGGCGACCCCGGCGCAGCTCGAAGGTTGGCTGCCCGATGCGCTGAGCGACATAGTCGCGGCAGTCGCGCCAAGGATCGCCCGCAAAGCTATGGACTGTGAAGCCGCCGGGCGCGTTGACGCTCTGATAGACGGCGAGGCTACGGTCGCGGGCGCTGTGGCCGGGGCCAGGGCAAAGCACCTGGTTGCCCGACACCTCTCCACCGAGAGCGCTAGCAAGCTCGCGGAGAATGCTCACTCGCCAACCAAAGCCTTGATGTCGTACCGAGAACTGCGCGGTTTGAAGTGTGGGCAGAACTCGCCCGCGCCAACTTCAGGACGAACTGTCCGCGGCCCCTCGGGAAAAGCCAGTACCTCAGGCGGATAGAGGAAGCAGCGCCCGACGGTGTCGTCGCCGACGTACCAGCGGCATTCGGCGCAGACGTCTCGCGGTAATTCGCGCTTGCTCATGCCGCCACCTGCTGGTCGCGCTCAGCAAGCCGGGTATCGAGCCAAAGGTCGATTTCGGCTTCCACGAAGCCGATGCGCCGTTCGGTGAGACGAACCGCCTTCGGAAAGGTCGGGTCGTTCAGTCGGAGACGATAGAGGCTTGTGCGGCCGATGCCGAGCCTATCCGCCGTCGTCTCAGGGGTGAGTACCTTGCTGGCCATGATGCCCGCTCCGTTCTGCAACGTTCACGGGCATCCATATTTCACACGAACTCGACGAATGCATCTACATTCAAGTTACGGGTCATCGAGGTGACCAGTAACTCTTGCCTTCTTGATGATTTCCTTGTGCCTATGCCATGCTTTCCTCACTATGGACTCAGATGTTCGACGAAAACCGGGGCTTTTCGTAGCGATTTCCTCATCAGTGGCGCTTGTACTGGCAAATCCCGGCTCGTTTTTTAGCTTTTCGAAAGCGCCGCTAATTGCTGCTTCGAGCTTTGGTTTCTCGCCACGCAGTTCTGCCTGATACAACTCTTCTGCGACCGCCGACGCTTGAACAAAGTCGTCGACCGGCGGAGGGCCGGTTGGCCGGGGGTCGGTCAAAAGTTTCGCGATCTCTCGCGCTACGGCGTCAGACACGTTGCCCATCAAGAGAATATTGATCGCGACCTTTTCCATGGTTTCGTAGTCGCGATCCTGCCAGCAGGACCAGAGCTTCACAATTTTGTAGACATCGTCACGAGGAAATTCTTCGAGGCTCGTATGAGGGATGCCTACATCATGATTGATTCTAGGCATTGGAAGATCCGCACATACTTGCCCACGCCTCCATCAAGTCTCGCCTCCGCTCCAACGCGTCAGATCGCCGGTAGGCCCGCTCAGTCTGATCCCCTACAGCGTGCGCTAGCGCAGCTTCAGCGAGCTCCCGAGGGAAGGCGGTAGCATCCCCCACCCAATCCCTGAAGGATGACCGAAACCCGTGCACCGTGGCGTCCACGTCCATCCGCTTCAGCACCGCGGCCAGCGTCATGTCCGACATCGGCTTGCCTTTCGCTCCCGGGAAAACGAGCGGATTGTCATCGACGAAAGGCGTCTGATCCAAAACCGCCAAAGCGGCGTCGGTGAGCGGTACGCGATGCGCGCGATACGCCTTCATCCTTTCGGCCGGCACCGTCCAGACAGCGGCGTCGCGATCAATCTCTGACCAGCTCATTTCCCTGACTTCTCCCGATCGCGCAGCCGTCAGTATCGTGAATTCGAGCGCCTTCGCCGCTATACCCTTGCGTTGCCGCAACGCGGCCATGAACTCCGGCACTTCCTCAAATCGCATCGCTGCGTGATGCCCACGAACCAGCTTGGCTGGCTTAGGCAAGATTGCGGAAAGGTGCCCTTTCCAGGTTGCGGGGTTGATCCGTTCGCGATCGCGCCATCCGCGCGCAGTTGCATACGCCAAGACCCGCTCAATTCGGCCGCGCACACGGCTTGCGGTCTCCGGTTTCTCCCGCCAGATCGGTTTGAGGCAGCGAAGCACCGCCTCGGTGTCGATCTCGTCCAACGGCATGTTCGCGATTGGCTTGCCGTAGGTCGCGAGTGTGTTTCGCCACTGTTGCCGGTGCTTTGCGTTGCGCCAGCCGTGCTCGTTGTCCGCAAGGAAACACTCGACGACATCGACGAACGTCTTGGGCGCTTGCGTCGCTCTCCGCTCGGCGATTGGGTCGCGGCCTTCGGCGATCGCAATTCTATAGGTGTCAGCGATCCGTCGCGCCTGCGCGAGCGACACGTCGGGGAATGCGCCGAGGCCCGCTTCCCTTCGCTTGCCGTTTCGCTTCCACATGAACGCCCAGGAGCGCGCGCCGGTCTCTTTGACCGCGAGATAGAGGCCACCTCCGTCAGCATGTCTGCCAGACGGCAACGCTCCCACCTGGGTTGCTTTCAGCCTGCTACGAGTCTCCGCCATACTTTCCGTCCCCACCCGCGACCCCACCGCAAGATGGGAACACTATGGAATGGCGCGGAACGCGGTGGAAGCCGGAAGAGGCGAAAACATCGCACAATCAACGGCTTGTGGAATACCTTGGAACTGCCCAGAACGGTACCTTGGCGGTCTGTCTCTCCGCCAATTGCCGCCGATTATGCGATGTTTTGCTACATGGGCCGGATGTCAGCTCCGCGGACGAAGCGGACTCCTGACGCTAGCGGTCTGCACGACGTAGGAGCGAGCCATTTGTAGATCGTCGCTGCCAATAGAATTCGGCTCCATCATCCGTCTTTCGTACGACGAAGCCAACAGTCTCGAGAACTCGATTCAACTTCGGGTTCGGCGTCGCGCAATTTCTTGCGAGAACGGTCCATTCGATCGCGACGAAGTCGCGCATCAACGCTGCTCTTTCGATCGTTTCTATCAAGATCGGCAGAACTCCTTCGCCTCCTTTCTCCACCACGGCAATTTCGACGAACAAAACACTCTCAGATTTGGAGAATTCGGCAAGGACTTCTGCTGCCCCGACAGTGAACGCGATCGGGCGGCCGGCGATAACGTAGGATTCCAGTTCCTCCAAAGAAGTTAAATCGCTAGGCTTCATGCCATCTATCAGCAGCGCACGGTTTGGCATGATGTTTCCTAGCCGGAGCCCGCCCTTAAGCGGCTCAGTACCGGACGGGCCCGAGGTCCGCAACGGGCTCAAAGCGGTTGTCCGCAGCAGGTACTGGGACGGCCTACGGCGTCAGTGTGCCGGGTAGTGCGCTTGCGTGCTGCTTCGCAGAATTGATCATGACAGCGCATCAGACAGCGTTGCTATCTTAGTGCGATGGCGAGGAAATAGTTCGCATCTTCATCGCGCGTGGCCCGCCACCCGCTTACGTGAACTCAAGTTCAATCCAGTCACGCTGGCCCGACGCTTTCTTTGCGGCCCCATGACCGTCGGCGGCGGGAGGAGCGGTGCGCACTGGCATCCAGTGCGGATCTGGCCGCCGTTGCGATTCGTTGCGTGACAGCCAGGAAGGCGGTTGCACTCCGGGCACCTGTCAAGCCGCTCTTCGAAAGAGGCGCGCGATGGCTCCCTGTTTCCACATCCAGACGCCGCTGATGATGAGGCCTGGGGTCACGATGAAAAGCGTCACCGCGGTGAAGACCGGGTCGGAACCCCACGGCGAATAAAGATAAGTTCCGAGCGTCAGCCCCCCGACAATGTGGAACCAACGGAGCACTTTTCTGATCGTTGCTTGGTTCACGTGGCGGCCATTTCCTGTGTCAAAATGAGACTAGAAAGGATATAACTAAGCATTGCTAACTTTGCAATGCTTAGTTCCAGAGGCTCATGGAAAAACCGGTTTATCATCACGGCGATCTGCGGGCGGCGCTGCTCGATGCGGCCGAGGCCGAACTCCTGGCGGACCCTCGTTGCACCTTAAGCGTGAGGGCCCTTGCAGCTGAGATCGGTGTGAGCGCCACCGCGCCCCACGCGCACTTCAAAACGAAGGCTGATCTGCTTGCCGCCCTCGCGGTGCGCGGTTTTGAGCGCCTGCGCGATGAGACCATCGCAAGATCGGCTCGGACCAGCGGCGTTGAGCAAAGGTTTGCGGCGCTGGCCGAAGCATACCTGCGGTTCAGCGAGGCCTATCCGGGCCTTTACCGCATCATGTTTCTCATCGGCGCCGACTTCAATGCTTACCCCGAGTTACGCCGAGCATCACTGGCCTCGTTCCATGTGTTGGAAGACGCCATCCGAGAGTATGAACTTGCTGCGCCGCAGGACGATGCGCTGGATCTGGCCTTTGCCGCATGGGCTCTTGTGCACGGCATGGCCTCACTCCTCAGCGACGACAGGGTCACGCCGGAGGTGGCCCGAAGCCAAGAGGTTCCAGACCTCGCGCGCATCGCAGCCCGTCTCATTACTTCCCGACATCGCTGAGTTGCACTGCTCTCCCATTCCAACGCTTCTGTAGACATCCTTCTATTTTCGCAAGCTTGTATCGTCTTTGATAAGCCAATTGGAAAATGTTAGAGAAGTCATGATGACTTGAGCGTCACTGTCTTTTCGACAGTTCGAATGAGAGTGAATCTGTAAACAGCGACAAGTCTATTTCTCCGGGCCCAGAGACAACACCTTTAAGGGCAACGAAAGCCGCGCGACGGTCGACCGCTCCAATCTCGTTGACGGTGGCGTGATCATCAGCGGTGGCGTGCCAGAACCGCACCGTCGAGCGCGCGGCCCAGTGGGTGGGGCGGTACTCCAGGTGGGGGCGCCACGCCAAACTGTTCGCGATGCTTCAGACAGGGCGGTTGGTGCGGCTGAATGCGCTGTCGCGCGGCTATGACAGCCGCTGGTGTCAATCTATAGTCATTCTATCTCGCGTCCCCGCCTCGCGGCTGAAAAGCGGCGGAACGGGCGCGGGTGGAATTCGGTTCAAGATGGACGGACGACTTGATGGATGGCTCCACCCCCCAAGAGATTGATGACGCGGCGCTGGCGACGCTGTTTGGTGATGCGCGCACGGCGAACCGCTTCCTGGACAAGCCGGTGGGGCCAGAACTTCTCAAGCGCCTTTACGAGGTCATGAAGTGGGGTCCCACTTCGCTCAACGGGCTTCCGGGCCGGTTTCTGTTTCTGCGTTCTGAAGAGGCGCGGGAGCGATTGGTAGGCTTGGTTATGGACGGCAACAAGGACCGTGTGCGCTCAGCGCCGGTGGTCGCCATCGTTGCCTATGACGATGAGTGGTTTGCCCACCTGCCGCGCATGTTTCCCCACGCGCCAGACATGAAAAAAATGTTTGAAAACAATGCAGAAGGTGCTCGGGACAATGCGTTCCGCAACGGCACGCTGCAGGGTGCGTACATGATTATTGCGGCAAGGGCTCTGGGGCTCGATTGCGGGCCCATGTCCGGCTTTGATGCTGGCGGGGTCGACAAGGAGTTTTTTGCCGGAACCAGTTACAAGGCCAACTTCATCTGCGCCATCGACTATGCGGACCCGGAACACACCTTCCCGCGCGGCCCACGCTTCGCCTTCGACGAAGTTTGCAAGATCCTGTGACTTGCCGCGGCACAAGCCCGGGCCACGAGGCGCGAGCGCTTACGCCCAGGGGGGGGTGCCCGTGGCGGCGCTGATTGTGGGTGCGCTTACCGTCTATGCGGCGGCTGGCGTTTTTAACGCGTGTGCGTTCTTAACGGTCGGCATTGGCCGCGTCAGTCCAGCAGCGCGTGGGAGCTACGTGTTCAGGGCGCTCCTCATCCCCGGCTGCATCTTGTTGTGGCCCTATGTTCTCATCCGCTGGCTTGTCCTGGAGACGCTGCGGGAAGGCTCGCCGCTGCCGTCCCATCAGCCGCCGCTGCGGGTGCAGCAGGGTTTTGCGCTCTTATTGATCCTCGCCGTTCCGGCAGCCCTTGCGACCGCGGTTCTCATTCGCCAGCAGCCCCCCATGAACGCAGAGCCTGTGCAGGTTGCGCCACCTGCAGGGGCGGGCGCCTCCGCCGCGCCATGAGTGTCAAGTTCGTCCCTGTCCAATGGACCGCTAACAAATGGATCTACGACGCGGCGCTTCTTGTCGCAGTCATTGCGTACATTTTCGTCTTTGTCAGGGTCGGCAACGTGGCCGCCGACGTGACGCGCCCAGTGGATGGGGCCGTTGTGCGCATGCGGGCCTTTGGAAGCTGCGCGTTCTTCATGCTGAGCTTCATCCTCGCCATCGGACCGCTCGCGCGCCTCGACAAACGGTTTTTGCCGCTCCTTTACAACCGGCGCCACTTCGGGGTGATGACGGCTGTGGTGGCGACCACCCACGCAATGCATGTGATGGGCTGGTACTACGCCTTCAGCCCCACCAACCCGCTGGTGGCGCTGCTGGTCTCAAACACAGCCTATGGCCAGCTTCTGGGATTTCCCTTCGAGGCGTTGGGGATTGCCGCGCTCGCAATCCTCGCCGTGCTGGCGGCCACCAGCCACGATTTCTGGCTGAGTTTCATGACGCCCCCGGTGTGGAAGGGGCTGCATCTTGGCATTTACGTGGCCTACGCATGCGTCGTGGCGCATGTGGGTCTGGGCTATTTTCAGGACGCGGAGAACCCGGCATTCGCCGTGCTGTACGCGGGCAGCGCCATGACCATTGCGGGGCTCCATCTGGCTGCGCATCTTTTAAAGCGGGAGCGGGCTGCATCCTCAGACCGATGGGTCGCGGTGGCGCCCGCGCGCGCATTCAGCGATGGGCGTGCGGTTATCGTCCGGGTTGGTGCAGCAGAGCGGGCGGCAGTGTTTCGCATTGGAAA
The DNA here is from genome assembly GCA_039178655.1 of Pseudomonadota bacterium. Taxonomy (GTDB): domain Bacteria; phylum Pseudomonadota; class Alphaproteobacteria; order Rhizobiales; family Amorphaceae; genus Acuticoccus. Next base: position 12,913 of record JBCDFB010000020.1, read on the forward strand.
CACGCTGTCTGCCGTCTCCAACGCGTGCGCGCACCAAAATGGCCCCTTGGGCGAGGGGAGGGTGGTCGACGGGTGCATCACCTGCCCGTGGCATGGCTTTCAGTACAGGCCCCAGGATGGCTGTGCGCCGGAGCCCTTCACCGAGAAGATCGCCACGTACAATTTGAAGCTTGATGGCGAGACGGTGTTGATCGACACAGTGGCCAACCCTCCCGGCACCGCTGTACCGCCGCTCAGTCTGCCAGCGGAGAGGGCGGCGGCATGAGCCAGGCGAAGGACGATGATTTCTTCATCGGCTGGGCGCGGCCTGCCCCGGGGCTTGCCCGCTTCCTCATCCTAGTGACGCTTGCCTCGCTCCTTGCCTTTGCCGGCGCCGCCTACCTCACTGCGGCAACCCAGAGCGATCCCGGCGATGGCACGTTCCGTTGGGGATGGGGCGAGCTGACGCTCACTGGAACCGTGAGCGATGGCCCTTACCCCATCCTGCACGTGGCGGAGGGGCCGCACGGGTTGGCGGGCCGGAGCCTGCTCATGTCGCGGCCTGGGAAGAATGGCGTGCGCGAGGGGTGGCGCGCATTGATCGGCCAGAGGGTGATTGCCCGCGGCATCGCGCTGACGCGCGGCGACATTGTGATGCTGCAGATCCGCGGCGACGAGAACGGCCTACGCGCCGCGGACGATCAGGAGCCGCCGCCGTCGCTGCCGGCGGTTGAAGACCTTGGGACATGGCGGCTGACAGGGGAGATCTGCGACGGCAAGTGTTACAACGGTGCCATGCGGCCGGGGACTGGGCTGGCGCACAAAGCATGCGCCAATTTGTGCATCGCCGGCGGCGTGCCTGCGGTGTTCGTTGCAACCGGGGAGGTCGAGGGCGCGCAGTACTTCGTGCTCGGCGATGCGGACGGTAACCCGGTGACTGAAACGGTGAAGGATTGGACCGCTGTGCTTGTAAACGTCACCGGTCGCATCGAGAAGATCGGTCCGATGCCAGTGATCTACGCCGACCTTGCGAGCCTTGAGGTTGCGCGGTGAACGCCGCAAGGGTTGCCGGCGTCGTGCTTGCGGTTGTTGCCACTGCCGGATGCTGGCTCATCTTTGACCATCTCTCCATCCTGAGGGGGACGTTCTGGTGGGAGATCCGCTACATCGCAGTCCTGGTGGCTGTGGTTCTTCTGCTCAGCGTCATGGAGGCGTTGGCGCAGTGGATTGATCGGCGCTTCGCACCGCCGTCCGCCGCAGCCCCTTCCGACCATAGCGCGCAGCACTGACCCCTGTCTGACGCGGTGCGCTCAGAGCCTGTGACGCTTCCCTGGAAGCGCGACAGGCCCATCGTTTGCGTTCGGTCGCTGGTCACGGGACGCCAGTTACGCAGGCGTGGCCTAGTCGGCGTGCGGGTTTTTGTGGGACGAAAACATTTCGCGCAGATCCACAGTGGATCGCGTGCCGATCTCATCGAAGTTCTTCTCGATCCAGCGCCCAGCGGCGTGCCGGCCGATATCGCGCAAATGGGTGAGAAAGCGCCACTCAGAGTTCATCTTTGAGGATGCCTTCATGGGCCGCATTTGTTTGCGCGCTTCAATGATGTGCACCTTCACGTCGCGGTAGGTGCCCTCCTCCAGCTTGCCCTCTCGGATCAGGCGTCTGACAAAGTCGATGGCCCGCAAGTCCCGCAACAGGGATGAGTTGAAGGTGATCTCGTTCACCCGGTTCATGATGTCGGCAGCGGTTTTGGGCGCGCCGCCTCGGAAAATCGGATTGATTTGAACGATGACAATATCGTCGCACGGGCTCATCTCGAAGAACGGGAACAGGACCGGGTTGCCCATGAACCCCCCGTCCCAGTAGGGCGCACCGTCGATTTCCACCGCGTGGAAGAGGTGCGGCAAACAGGCCGACGCCATCACCACGTCGAGGGTGATCTCCTCGCGGTTGAAGACGCGCACGCGGCCGGTTTCCACGTTGGTCGCGGAAATGAAGATGGGCATGTCTTCGCTGTCGCGGACCTTTTCGAAGTCGATCACCTTCTCCACAAGGTCGCGCAGCGGGTTGAGGTTGGCCGGATTGAGCTCGTAGGGCGAGGCCATGCGCGACAAAAGGTCAAGCCACAGAAAGCCTGGCGAGTTGTCGAGCGCCCAGTTGCCCAGAAGGCGGTCCACGACGCCGCGCCGGACCGGGCTCAAAAAGCCGACGCGGGAGATCGCCTTCCAGAAGTCGTGAAGGGCAACACGCGCGCCTTCTCCGCCGCCGTTGTACATGCCCTGCGCTGCCACCACGGCATTCATGGCGCCTGCGGATGTGCCTGAGATGGCATCGATCCACAGCCGCCCGTCTTCAAAGACCTTGTCCAGGACGCCCCACGTGAAGGCGCCGTGGGCACCGCCGCCCTGGAGCGCGAGGTTGATCGACTTTTGGCCCGCAACTTTCCGCGCGTGGTGTCTCGCCATAACTCTACCTTCGCAGGAGATGATCGGGGTTTTTCAACTCCTGTGCCACGCTCTGCCGGGGAAGTCGCCGCATTTTGAGCACATGAGACCCTTGGCGAGTGTGGGCTGGAGTTGATAAAATTCTCAACAGCCTGATAAGTGCCAGGCCATGCGTACGGGACGCCCAGTCAGCGATGCAAAAGCGCAAGGGTGCACGGCCTAGGCAGACCGGCAACGTGATGGGGTTTTGGACATGGCCGTAAGGCGCCTTGCCGAAGAGCAGCCGCAGTCGTTCGAGTTCACGCCCGCGAACCTTTCGTGGGCGCGGGCGAAGATTGCCGACTACCCGGAAGGACGCCAGGCGAGCGCGGTGATCCCGATCCTATGGCGTGCGCAGGAGCAGCATCACGGCTGGCTGCCGGAACCAGCCATCCGCGTCGTGGCGGAAATGCTGGATATGCCGTACATCCGCGTCTTCGAGATTGCGACGTTCTACACAATGTTCCAGCTGAAACCGGTGGGGACAGTCGCCCATGTGGGTGTTTGCGGAACGACACCATGCATGCTGCGCGGGTCTGAAGACCTCATTTCAGTGTGCAAGGAGCGCATTGCCGCCCGGCCCTTCATGCTCAGCAAAGATGGCCGCTTCTCGTGGGAGGAGGTTGAGTGCGCCGGGGCGTGCGTGAACGCTCCCATGGTGCAGATCGGCCCGGACACCTACGAAGACCTTACCGAGCAGACCTTCAGGGAGCTGCTTGACGCTCTTGACGCGGGCCTGCCCGTTCAGACCGGCCCGCAGTCCGCGCGGCGTGCGTCTGAGCCTGTCTCGGGCGCGTCGACACTGAAGACGCCCGCGCCCTCTCACCCCGACACTGGGCACGCGCCCGCGGAAGCACGCGGCAAGGTAAGTGAAGACCCGTCGACCACCAAAGCGAGAGCCGAGCATGCGGCAAAGCCGAGCGGCATCGGGCGCGCAGAAGCTGAAGCGGCCCGCTCCCGCCCGCCCGCGTCGGAAGCGGGCGCCGCGCCGCAGCCCTCCTCATCTGACGACGATAAGGCCGATGCGGCATCGCTCAGCCGGGACGAAGCAGCCACCGAGCGGGCCGACAGCGCCGGGACACGGCCCCAGGCCCTCACCCGAGAGAGTGCCGGCACCATTGATGAACTCCAGCGGATCTCGGGCATTGGCAAGGTGATCGAAAA
>JBCDFB010000021.1:0-16465 GCA_039178655.1 Pseudomonadota bacterium
CCATTGCCCACAAGTTTCCTGCCGAACGGGCGATCACCGTGCTGGAAGAGATCGACATCCAGGTGGGGCGGACCGGGGCGCTGACGCCGGTCGCAAAGCTTGCGCCCATCACCGTGGGCGGCGTTGTGGTGCGCAATGCCACGCTCCACAACGCGGATGAGATTGCCCGGCTCGACGCCCGCGCCGGCGACACGGTGGAGATCCAGCGCGCGGGCGATGTGATCCCCCAGGTCATCCGTGTGCTTGTGGAAAGGCGTCCGGCGGGGGCGGTGCCCTACGTCTTCCCGGACAGGTGTCCTGTGTGCGGCAGCAAGGTGGTTGCCGAGCTCAACCCGCGCACCGGCCGGCCGGATGTGGTGCGCCGCTGCACGGGCGGCCTTGTGTGCAAGGCACAGCAGGTTGAACGGCTGAAGCACTTTGTGAGCCGCGCCGCCTTTGACATTGAAGGGCTTGGCTCCAAGCAGATCGCTGCCTTCCATGGCGAAGGGGCGATCAGGACCCCGGCCGATATTTTCACCCTTGCCCAAAGGGATGCGCAGGCTCCTGCGGGCGACCGCCTGGCCGAACGGGAAGGTTATGGCGAGACCAGCGTCAAGAACCTTTTCGACGCCATTGAAAGCCGGCGGACGATTGCGCTGCGCCGGCTGATCTATGCCCTTGGAATCCGGCGTGTGGGGGAGATTTCCTCGCGCGTCCTCGCCGTTCACTACACAACCTTTGACGCTTTCCGCGCCGCTATGACGGCGCTTGCCGGTGGCGATGAGGAGATCCGCGCCGACCTTGAGGCCATTGACGGGCTTGGCGCCACGGTGGCCGATGCGTTGGCCGCATTCTTTGCCGAGCCGCACAACGTGGCAGCCCTTGATGCCCTTGCCGCTGAACTCACCGTCGAACCGGAACTGGGGGCGACCACACAGTCAGCCATTTCCGGCAAGTCCATCGTGTTCACCGGCTCGCTGGAGGCCATGACGCGCGATGAGGCCAAGGCCCGCGCGGAGGTGTTGGGTGCGCGTGTGGTGGGCTCCATTTCCAAGAAGACAGACGTTGTGGTTGCCGGCCCCGGCGCAGGCTCAAAGCTGACCAAAGCGGAGGCGTTGGGCCTTGATGTGTGGGACGAGGCGCGGTGGCTTGAGGTTGCCAACGCGCCATAGCGCCTTTCTCTTCGACCCATGTTCCCTTGGTGAGTCAGGACCCTGTCATGCTCCCTTCGGTCGTTCCCTCGGAGCCGTCATGCGACAGCATTGGGTTGGCGCAGGGGCCGGGTCACCCGAAGGGACGCAACGAAGTGGAGGAACCGGCGGAGCCGGTTTGACGCGGCCCCTGCGCCAATCCACCCTCGCGCCATGATGGACCGAAGCTGCCGCAGCCTCACGAGGCAAGGCTGGCAATTGCTGCACGCAGTTCGCAGAGCCCGTCACCCTTTTCGGCGGAGGTGGCGAGGATGGTGGGGTGCGCTGCCGGCCGGCGCCGCAGTCGCTCAGTGGTGGCGGCGAGGGCAGCGGCAGTGCCGCCTTTGCCCGCTTTGTCGGCCTTTGTGAGCACCGCCTGGTAGGAGACGGCTGCCTCGTCCATCACATCCATGGCCGCTTCGTCGATGGGTTTGATGCCGTGGCGCGCGTCGATGAGGAGGTAGATGCGCATGAGACCCGGCCGGCCGCGCAGGTAATCGAACACGAGGTTCGTCCAGGCCGCGACCTCCGCCTTGGGGGCTTTGGCATACCCGTAGCCCGGCATGTCCACGATGGCCGGGGGCAGGCCTGCCGGATGCTTGAAGATGTTGAGAGCGCGGGTTCGGCCTGGGGTATTGGAGGCTTTGGCAAGGCCTTTTTGGCCCACCAGCGCGTTGAGGAGCGTGGACTTTCCAACGTTCGATCGGCCGGCGAAGGCCACCTCGGCCACGCCGGTAGGGGGAAGCTGGTCAATGGCGAAACAGGAACGTTCGAACTGCCAGGGGGCCGCAAACAGGAGGCGGCCTTCCTCCACCATCTGGCGCGCCTTTTGTGCGTCCTCGCCTTCGCCCCCGCCCTCGGCCTCGCCACTGAACTCGCCCGACGAGGCGGCGCCCGGTGTGGTGGCGCTCGGCGAGTGGGCGCCTCGTGCGGCGCCGCTGCCAGCAGTCAGCTCGTACTCTTCTTCGGTTTTTTGAAGAGGGACTGGACGTTGTCCCACAGCTCCACCTTCACCCCCTGGCGGCGCATGATGACGTATTGCTGAAGCACTGACAGGAAGTTGTTCCACGCCCAGTAGATCACCAGGCCGGCGGGGAACGAGGCCAGCAAAATGGTAAAGAACACCGGCATCCAGTTGAAGATCATCGCCTGCGTCGGGTCAGGTGGAGCGGGGTTCATCTTCATCTGAACCCACATGGTGATGCCCATAATGATGGGCCAAATGCCGACCATCAGAAACGCTCCGATGATGGGAACAGCGCCGGGGTCGTAGGGGAGCAGGCCGAAAAGGTTGAAGATGGACGTGGGGTCGGGCGCCGACAGGTCGTTGATCCAGCCGAAAAAGGGCGCGTGCCGCATTTCGATGGAGACGAACAAGACTTTATAAAGGGCGAAGAAGACGGGGATCTGTATGAGGATGGGAATACACCCGGCAAGCGGGTTCACCTTCTCCTTCTTGTAGAGCTCCATCATCGCCTGTTGCTGCTTCATGCGGTCGTCTTTGAAGCGCTCCCGCATCTTCATCATCTCAGGCTGCAATGCCTTCATCTTCGCCATCGACTTGTAAGCTTTGTTGGCGAGCGGGAAGAAGACGAGCTTGACGAAGACGGTCGCCACCAAAATGGCGATACCGAAGTTGCCGACGATCCCGTGAATGAAATCGATCAGCAAAAACATGGGTTTGGTGATGAAGTAGAACCAACCCCAATCGATCAGCAGGTTGAAGCGGTCAATGCCCAGCGTGTCTTCGTAACCGCTGATGACAGCGTACTTTTTCGCGCCGGCGAACACCCGGTTGACGGCCTCGCCCGAAGCACCCGGCGCAACAGTCACCCCGCCGGCGAGGTAATCGGCCTGCCAGGCCGGGACGCCGCTTGCCGTATCGTAGAGGTAGCGCGGATTAAAGGCCGTTCCCGGGTCGGGGATGACGACGGTTGCCCAATACTTGTCCGTGAGGCCGAGCCAGCCGTTCTCTGACCGGGGCAGGGTCTGCAGACCCTCGTCCTCAAGCCCGCTGTAGCCTTCCTGGATCAGACCATCATCGCCGAAAACGCCGATATAGCCTTCGTGCAGGATGAAAAAGCCCACAATGTCGAGCGTGCCCTGCCGCCGCACGCGGCTATAGGGAAAGAGCGTGACCTCGGCCGCGGTGTTGTTTTCAACCGTTTGGTTGACCGTGAAGAGATAGTTCTCGTCCACCGAAATGGTGCGGCGATAAACAAGGCCTTCTCCGGTATCGTAGCGCAGCGTGATCGGAGTGTCCGGCGTCAGCGTGGCGCCGTCCTCCAGCGTCCACACGGTGGTCTCGCTGGGAAGCGGCACCCCTTCTGAGGCAACCCACCCTGTCTCCACAAAGTAGGGATTGGCCGTGCCTGTGGGCGCCAGGAGCCGGACCTCAGGGCTCTGCGGGTCGACGGTGACGTGGTAGTCCTTGAGGGTGAGGTCATCCAGGCGCCCGCCCACCAGACGGATGGATCCTGAAAGCCGCGGCGTATCGATGATGACCCGCTCTGACGCAAGCGGCGTGGGCGCGGTTGCAACCGCCGGCGCACCCGGCACGGCAGCGGTGCTTGCATCGGGTGCCGGCGCCTGGGGCACTGCGGGAATTGCGCCATCTGCAGGGGCTTGGGGAAGCGCGCCCGGCGTGCCGGGTGTGGGCAGCGTCGTCCCCTGCTCGGCCCTTTGCTGGGCCTGGCGCTGGGCTTCCCGTTCGGCCTGCATCTGCGGCTCGATGAACAGGAACTGCCAGATGATGATGACCGCCAGCGACAAGCCAACGGCCAAGAACATGTTACGATTGTCGGCCATCTACGCGCCTTCGTCCGTCCGCCGTTGCAACTTTTTGCGCAGCTCGCCGGCCGCGTCCTCAAGGTCCAAGACAAGGCCGCCAAAGGGTTGGTCAAGGGCCCTGCGCCGCGCCACAATCACATAGTCCGTCCCACACTGAAACGGATTTCGTTCGCTCAATTGCGCGCAGGCTGCGCGAAGGCGACGCTTGATCCTGTTGCGCTCCACCGCGTTGCCGATCCTCTTCGTCACGGTAAAGCCCATGCGAGGGCCGCCCGTCTCGCGCGCAATGGCCTGGAGCGTAAAGCCGGCCTTGCCTGATCGCTTCCCCTTTGCGGCGCGCTTAAAGTCTGCGCGCTTCTTAAGACGCTCCAACGGGTCAGGCGGAAAGCTTCTTCCGTCCCTTGGCGCGCCGCGCATTGATGACCCTGCGCCCGCCCACCGTGGACATGCGTGCACGGAAACCGTGGCGCCGCTTCCGAACCAGCTTACTGGGTTGATAAGTCCGCTTCATGCCTGCCTCCTCATGCCTTGCCGGCCTCCGCCGGAAGAGGGCGGTGTAAGCGGAAGGTCAAAACGTTAAGGGATGAGGGCGCGATAACGCCCGAACCCCGCCGCTATAAAAATGGGCCGTGGGCCTGTCAACGCAAGCCACCATGGCCGATCGTCTGGGAAAGGGCGTGACGGCGTTCAGCGGAACGCGGCCAAGGCGGGTGATGCGATGCCGAAAAAGGGGCCGAAGAGGCTGCGTCACGGATCGTTGAAGGTGGATGCGGCAGACTGGCGGTTGCCCGGCACGATTGGCGCACACACCCTTTTGGCTGCGCAAAACATGAAGAGTTTGTCATGCTGCAGCATAATTTTTCATCACGGCCCAGCGAGTGAGCGCCTTGTCAGATACGCAAAACGAGACCGACGAGCCGGCAGAACCGGTCAAGCCCGCGCGCTTTTCCCTTACGCGGCTCTGGCCGCTTGCGGTGATCGTGCTCGCCCTTGTTGCGGGCTATGCGGCAGGGCTGCACCGTTACTTCTCGCTGGACAGCATCATCATGGAGCATGAGGCGCTGCAGGCCTGGGTGCGCGGCAACACCGTGGTGGCCGCCTTCAGCTACACACTCCTTTATGTGGTTGCGGTCGCGGTTTCGTTTCCCGGGGCGAGCTTTCTGACCATTGCGGGAGGGCTGCTCTTTGGCGTGTTCCTAGGCTCGCTCCTCACCGTGCTCGGCGCGACGGCCGGCGCCTCGATCATTTTTCTGGTGGCGAAGACCTCGCTGGGCGCGCCGCTGCGGGCCCGCGCCGGCGCCTTCACCCGCAAGTTGGCGCAGGGGTTTGAGAACAACGCTTTCTCTTATCTTCTGTCGCTGCGCCTTCAGCCGATCTTTCCGTTTTGGCTCATCAATGTCGCTCCGGCGCTCTTTAATGTGCCGCTGACCACCTACGCCATTGCAACGGCGCTTGGCATTATTCCCGGGGTGATCGCCTACTCGCTGCTGGGGGACGGTTTGGGCGCCGTCATTGCCGCGCAAGAGGCGGCAAACCCTGGCTGTGCCCAGGCTGGCACGTGTGAGATTGACCTCCAGGCGCTGGTGTCGCCGCTCCTCATTGCAGCGCTTTTGGCCATGTCGCTGGTTGCGCTCCTTCCCATGATGGTGGGCAAGCTCCGGCGTAAAGCGCATAAGCCATGAAGACGCGCACTGCAGACATTTGCGTCATCGGCGCAGGTTCAGCCGGGCTGACCGTCGCCGCCGCCGCGGCAAACTTCGGCCACGACGTGGTGCTGATTGAGCGGCACAAGATGGGGGGCGACTGCCTCAACTATGGCTGCGTTCCGTCCAAATCGCTGATTGCGGCCGCTAAGCACGCCGCCTTTGCGCGGGATGGCGCGCGCTTTGGCATCCACGCTGAACCCACCGTGGATTTCTCTGCCGTCCACAATCACGTCCACGGCGTGGTTGCCGCCATTGCCCCGCACGATTCTGAGGAGCGGTTCGAGGGTCTGGGTGTGACTGTCATCTCCGGCCACGCCCGCGTGGTGGACGGTGGCACCGTGGAGGTGGACGGGACGCGCATCACAGCAAAGCGCTTCGTCATTGCCACCGGCTCCCGTCCGGTGGTGCCGCCCATTGAGGGGCTGGCCGACGTGGATCCGCTGACGAACGAAAGCGTATTCGACCTAACGGCGCTGCCCGCGAGCCTTGCTGTGGTCGGCGGCGGACCCATCGGCTGCGAGTTGGGCCAGGCGTTTGCACGGCTGGGCGCCAAGGTCACCATCGCGACAGATGCCGCCATTTTGCCCCGGGAAGATCCGGATGCCTCCGCGGTGGTACGCAAACATCTTGAGGCGGACGGCGTGACGCTCCTGGAGAACGCGGCCGTGGAGAAGGTCTCGCGCACAGACCGCGGGGTCGTTCTGACGCTTCAGGGCGGGCATCAGGTGGAGGCGGAGCGTGTCCTGGTTGCCGTGGGCCGTGCGCCGAACGTTGAGGACATGGGTCTGGACACTGCCGGAGTGGAAACCACGCGGGCCGGTGTCACCGTCGACAAGGGCCTGCGCACGTCGAACCGGAGAATCTTCGCCATCGGCGACGTGACGGGCGGGCTGCAGTTCACCCATGTGGCAGGCTACCAGGCGAGCCTTGCGGTGCGGGCCATCGTGTTTCGGCTCCCCGTCTCCTACGATCCCGATTTGATGCCGCGCGCGACATTTACCTCCCCCGAGGTGGCACAGGTGGGGCTGACGCTTGAGGCGGCGCGGGCCCGTTACGGCAAGGCGGACGCCTACACGGCGCCGCTCTCGGGCAATGATCGGGCTCAGGCGGAAGGTGAGACGGACGGCTTCCTGCGTCTCATCACGCGCGGTGGCGGCAAGCTGGTGGGGGCGACCATTGTGGCACCCAACGCCGGCGACCTCATCTCCACCTACGCGATGGCCCTTGCCGGGAAAGTGCCGCTGAAAACCATAGCGAGCTTCACGCCCGCCTATCCGACCATTGCGGAGGCCGGAAAGCGCGCCGCCGTAAGCCATTTCGGTGAACGGCTGGACAAGGGGTGGATCCGATCCGTCCTTCGCATGTTGAAGCTGCTCCCCTGAGGGACGATCACCCGGTGCACGCGGCGGGAAACGAGGATAGTGTCCCGCCGGTGAGCGAGATTGGGCCATCTGGACAGCGGCCGGCGCGGGTCGGCCTCAGCACGAAGCTTCTCGTGCTCACCATCATGTTCGTGATGATTTCAGAAGTTCTGATTTTTGTGCCGTCCATTGCGAGCTTCCGCAACAAATGGTTGGGCGACGCGCACCGCAACGCCTCTGTCGCTGCAACAATCATTGCCGAAACGCCTGATGTGTCGGAGGCGCTGCGCCTCAATTTGCTCGCGGCGACCGACACCATTGCCATTGCCCACCGGGCCGGGAACCGGCGCAGGCTCCTTGCCATGGCGGCGCCGCCGCCGATGGTCGACCGGCACATTGAGCTGGGCAACGAGACGATCTTTGCCTCCATCGTCAGCGCGTTCGACACGCTGTTTGCGCCGGACGGGCGGATCATCCGCATCACCGCCATGCCCGATGGGCGGGAGGAGGAGGTGGATGTGGTGCTTGATGAGACGCAGCTGCGCGCAGACATGCTGCAGTACTCCATCAATATCCTGATGCTATCGCTGGTCATCTCCGTGATGACGGCGATCCTCGTTTACATGAGCCTGCGCTGGCTGTTCGTGAAACCGATCCGCCGGCTGGCAACGGCCATGGCCGATTTTGCCGAAGACCCGGAGGACGAGAACAGGGCCATTGAGCCCTCCCGGCGCGGGGATGAGATTGGCGAGGCAGAGCGGAGCCTTGCGGCTATGCAGCACCAGCTGTCCGACACCATGGCGCAGCGCCGGCGCCTTGCCGAGCTCGGGCTTGCGGTGTCGAAAATCAACCATGACCTGCGCAACCTCCTCGCCGCTGCGCAGCTCTTCTCCGACCGGCTCGCGAGCGTTCCCGACCCAACAGTGCAGCGCTTTCTGCCCCGTGTTGTGCGGGCGTTGGATCGCGCGGTGGGCTACACATCCGGCGTGCTCGCCTACGGGCGGGCCGGGGAGGCGCCGCCCCAACGCCGGCTGATGAACGTGGCGCGGCTGGCGAGCGACGTGGGTGAAACGCTGGGGCTCGACTCCCACCCCAACATTGAGTTCCGGGTCATTGTGGAAGACGGCATGGAGATTGATGCCGACCCCGATCAGCTTTACCGCGTCCTTCTTAACCTTTGCCGCAACTCCATTGATGCATTGGAGAGCAACAGCAACGCTGCGGTGGTGCGGCGTCTCGCGGTGGCGGCGGAGCGCTCCGGCAGTGTGGTGCGCATTGTGGTTTCAGACACCGGGCCGGGCATTCCGGAGGCGGTCAAGCAGCGCCTGTTCCAGCCGTTCCAAGGCAGCGGCCGGCGCGGCGGGACTGGGCTTGGGCTTGCCATTGCCGCGGAACTGATCCGCGCCCACGGCGGTGCGCTGGTCCTCCTGGAAACGCCGACCGGGGCAGCGTTTGAGATTACCATCCCAGACCGGCCCATCGACCTTCAAACAGTGAGGCGCGCGGTTTCCGCCTGACCGGGCGGTAAGAAAATGGTCCTACAGCGCGTCACCTTGTCAACTTAGAAGCGTCTGCCTATACCCCTGTTCGCTCGCACCCCTGGAGGCGGGCCGCGCAATTTTGCGTGAACGCGGCGCTGCGACCGCCGCTGACTATCACAGAACTGGAGAGCGTAATGGCTGATGGCTTTGGCCTCACCGCCAGCGTGCGCAAGCGGACGGGCAAGGGGGCCGCGCGCGCACTGAGGCGAGAAGGGCTTATTCCCGCCGTGATTTACGGCAACAAAGAACCGGCAGTGTCAATCTCGATCCCTGAAAAGGACGTGACCTTGGCCCTTTATGCCGGAGGCTTTTTGACAAACGTCTGGACGCTGGACGTGGATGGTAAGGCCGTCCAAGCCCTTGCGCGTGACTACCAGCGTGAGCCGCTGAAGGAGCGTGTGGTCCACGTTGACTTTTTGCGCGTGTCGGCGACATCGCGCGTCAAGGTCGATGTGCCGATTACCACGGTGGGTGAAGACGATTCGCCGGGCGTTGCCGCAGGCGGCGTCGTGACGATTTCCGAATTCACGCTTGCCGTTGAAGCGCCTGCAACCGGCATTCCGGACAAGATCGAGATTGACGTCTCCTCGCTTGAGGCGGGCGGCACGGTGACAACCGCGGACATTCGTTTGCCCGACGGCGTGACGCTCGCCGCGGCGTCCGATGAGCCGCTTCCGCTCGTCAGCATTGCCGCGCCGTCTGCTGCTCCGGCAGATGATGAGGCGGACGAGAGCGCTGACGCTGCGGCCACCGAGGGTGATGGCGCGGCCGAGGAAGGCGACGCCACCGGCGGCGAAGCGAGCGAGGACTAGGCGGATGACAGGGTTGCCGCCATGCTGAAATTGCTTGTCGGGCTCGGCAACCCTGGCTCCACCTATGCGCACAACCGTCACAACGTGGGCTATATGGCGGTTGACCGGATCCATTCGCGGTGGGGTGGCGGGCCGTGGCGGACCAAGTTCCAGAGCCACGTTTCGGAAGCTGATGTGGGCGGCGTGCGGGTCATGTTTGTGAAACCGCTGACGTTCATGAATGAGTCCGGGCGCGCGGTGATCGAGGCTTCCCGCTTCTACAAGGTCGGGCTGGACGACATTGTGGTGGCGCACGACGAGATCGATCTGCCGCCGGGCCGGTTCCGCATGAAATCAGGCGGCGGAACGGGCGGGCATAACGGGCTGAAGTCCGTTTCGGCGCATTTGCGCGATGGTTATCGCCGCCTTCGCATTGGCGTGGGTCATCCGGGGCGGAAGGAACTGGTGCCGAGCTATGTGCTCCATGACTTTGCCAAGGACGATTCAGCGTGGCTTGACCCGCTGCTGGACGCCATGGCCGAGCACGCGCCTTTGCTCGCGAAGGGGCAGGATGCGCGCTTTGCCTCCAAGGTGCACGAGGAGCTCAGCAAAAAAGGTTTGAAGAAGCCTCCGGTCGGGGCGCCTGTCCCGCCGCAGCCGACGCGGCTCGAGCCCGTACGGCGGGCCCCTTCCAGCCCCTTTGCAGCGTTGACGCAGCTTCTACGGAAATAAAATGGGCTTCAAATGCGGTATCGTTGGGCTGCCGAATGTCGGCAAGTCCACACTGTTTAATGCGTTGACGAAGACGGCGGCGGCCCAAGCGGCCAACTACCCGTTCTGCACCATCGAGCCAAACACGGGCGATGTGGCGGTGCCTGACCCGCGCCTGGCGCGCATTGCCGGCATTGCAAAATCCGCCAACGTCGTGCCCACCCGGCTGACGTTCGTGGACATTGCCGGCCTTGTGCGCGGCGCGTCCGCCGGCGAGGGTCTTGGCAATCAGTTCCTGGCCAACATCCGTGAGGTGGACGCCATCGCGCACGTCCTGCGCTGCTTTGAGGATGAGGACATCACCCACGTCTCCGGCACGGTGGACCCCATTGCCGATGCGCAGACGGTGGAGACCGAGCTGATGCTCGCCGATCTTGAAAGCCTTGAGCGGCGGGCAATGAATGTGCGCAAAAAGGCCCAGTCCGGCGACAAGGAAGCCAAGGCCGATCTGGAGCTGATGGACGGGGCGCTGTCGCTGCTGCGCGAAGGCAGGCCCGCGCGCGAGCTGGACGTGTCGCCGGAGAATGTCAAAGCCTTTAAAATGCTGGGGCTTCTGACGGCAAAACCCATTCTTTACGTGCTCAATGTTGACGAGGCTTCGGCCGGGGAGGGGAACGCCTTGTCTCAGAAGGCTGCCGAAATGGCCGAGCAGTCCGGCGCGTCCTGGGTGGTGATCTCTGCGGCCATCGAGGCGGAGATCGCACAGCTTCCGGCGGGCGAGCAGGCCGAGTTTTTGGAGACATTGGGGCTGGAGGAGCCTGGCTTGGACCGGCTGATCCGCGCCGGTTACGGGCTATTGGACCTCATCACGTTTTTCACCGCAGGTCCGAAAGAGTCCCGCGCTTGGACCGTGCGCGCCGGAACCCTCGCCCCGCAGGCGGCAGGTACCATCCACACCGACTTTGAGCGGGGCTTCATCCGCGCGCAAACCATCGGCTACGAGGATTTCGTGACCCTTGGTGGAGAGAACGCGGCGCGGGAAGCGGGCCGCGCACGCGATGAGGGCAAGGAGTACCGCGTCGCGGACGGGGACGTGATCCTCTTCAAGTTCGCCACCTGATTGCCATCAGCGCCCGATGCCGAGGCGCTGGTAGCCCTCCATCCGCACAGGACGCTTCGCGCTCACCCTGCCGGTGTTGACGCCGGCCCAACTGATTTCGCCGGACAGTCGGCCGTACTCGATCTTCGGGCAGCGGTTCTGGATGACCTTGAGCCCCGCCGCCTCTGCTTTTGCCGCCGCCGCATCGTTGCGGATGCCGAGCTGAAGCCAAAGCACTTTGGGCAGTGGCGAGAGGGTAAGCACCTCCTCCACCACTCCCGGGACGGCGTCCGCGGCGCGAAAGACGTCCACCATGTCGATGGGCTCGGGCACCTCGGCGAGCGAACCGAAGCAGGGGCGCCCTGCAATCTCGCCCCCCGCACGGCCGGGGTTGATGGGGTAGACCACAAATCCCTTGGCGATCAGGTAGGTCAGCACAAAGTAGGACGGCCGCACGGCGTTGGCTGAGGCCCCCACCATGGCGATGGTGCGCACGTTGTTGAGGACCCCCCCGATCTCAGCGTCGGTGTAGGACAGCGCGCTCATGATGGCTTGCGCAGCATAGCGCGGACCACGGCGGCGCGGCCGCGATGAAACTCCCCTTCGCTGAGGTCCACTTCGCACTCCTCCAGATGGATTGGCTCAAGGCCGGGAAAATCTCCCCTCAGCGTGGCAGTGTCGTAAAGGAGATCAGGATTTTTCGGCCCGCCGGATGGGTTGCCGATCTGCTGCTTGCTGAACGCTTCAAGGACCAGCACGCCACCTGGGGCGAGGGCGGCGGCAAGCGCTTCGTGGATGGTGACGCGCATCTGCGGCGGGACGTGTAGGTAAATGGCGGTCACCACCTGGAAGGTGTTGTGGGGCGGGGGAACGCGGCAAAGGTCGGCCGCCGCGGCTTTTACGGGTAGACCTGCGGCGGCCGCGTTGGCGCGCGCGTTCTCGACCGCCACCGGCGACAGATCGTTGAGCGTGACGTCAAACCCCTCACGCGCAAGCCACAAAGCGTTGCGGCCCTGGCCGTCCGCCGCCGTGAAGGCTTTCCCGGCCGGGAGTTTGTCGCGCACCGATACCAGAAAGGCGTTGGGCTCCCTGCCAAAAGGTGCAGCGTGGGCGGTGTAGCGCGCGTCCCAAAATTCTTGCTTGTCTGGCGTTGTGTGCTGCCAGGCGGCGGGGCGCTTGTCGCGGAAGGCGGCAAGGCCCTCCCGGCCGTCGGGCAGGAGGAGGTTTTCCACCATGGCCTGCGAGGCGCGGGCGTAAGCTTCACCGAGGGGGAGCTGGCGCGTTTGCGTGGTGGCGCGTTTGCCGAGGGCAACCACGGCGGCGGAGTGGGAGGCGATCCGCTCGGCAAGCGCCATCACCTCCTGCGTGAGCCGTTCGGCGGGGACGGCACGGTTGATGAGGCCGATGCGTTCAGCGTGCTGGGCATCGATGAGGCTGCCGGTCATCAGCATTTCCGCCGCGTGTTTTGGGGCGACCGTCCGGGTGAGCGGAACGGCAGGCGTTGAGCAGTAAAGCCCAAAGGTGACGCCTGTGGTGCCGAAGGTTGCCGTGTCAGCGGCGATGGCGAGATCGCACGCAGCGACGAGCTGACAGCCGGCCGCGACGGCGGGGGCGTGCACCTCCGCAATGACGGGGGTGGGGAGAGCAGCGATCTTTTCCATCATGGCGCCGCACGCGCTGAAAAGGGCCTGGAAGTAGGCTTTGCCGCCGTCCTCGTCGGCGTGGTGCGCGGCCATCGCCTTCATGTCGTGCCCGGCGCAAAAGGCCGGGCCTTGGCTCGCGATCACAATAACCTGCGCGCCCGGCGCGTCGAGGGCATCCGACAACGCCTCGATCATGTCTGTGGTCAAGAGGTTTCGCGCGCTCGGGCGGTTCAGCACAAGGCGGCGGACCGGGCCGGCGCTCTCGACAAGGACGTGCGGCGAAGGTGTGATGGCGGTGTCCATGGAGGGAGCCAACGCGCCACCCACCCTCCTGTCAACGCTTGGGCTTTAAAGATTGATCAATGACGCTTGACGACATCCGCGATTATCTGGGCCGGGAATTTCCGCAGGTCTTCTCCAGCGACGTGCTTTCGCTGGATGCCGCAGAAGATGGGCTGGCGGTGCTGCGGCTTACCCCCGACGAGGCGCATTTGCGCCCTGGTGAGGTGATTTCCGGCCCCACTGTGATGCTTCTGGCGGACGCGGCAGCTTACGCGGCGCTCCTGTCGCTAGGACCGGCGGCGAAGATGTCCGTGACCTCAAACCTCAACATGTCGTTTTTGCGCGCCGCGCGCCTGGGGCCGGACATTGTCACCAGCGCGCGGGTGCTGAAGATGGGCAAGCGCCTTGCAACTATTGTCTGCGAGAGCGCGTCGGACGAGACGATGATTGCCCATGCGACACTGACCTACGCCATGCCGCCTAATTAGACTAGTTTGGTATCATGTTACCGCAAAAGCATCATGCTGAAATCGTTTGAGTTTTTGGCAGCGCTTGACGTTTTGGGCGCCGGCGGTCATATGGCGGTCGTGGGCGCGCGCAGGTGCGCCCTTTTCCTTTGACCCATGGACCTTGGCTCATGAAAACGCTTTCCGCGAAACCCGCGGACATTGAAAAGCAGTGGGTGCTGATCGACGCCACTGATTTGGTGGTCGGCCGGCTTGCGTCGCAGATCGCACTGCGGCTGCGCGGCAAGAACAAGCCCTTCTTCACCCCCCACGTGGACTGTGGCGACAACGTCATCGTCATCAACGCTGACAAGGTGCGCTTCACCGGGCGCAAGGTGGAGCAGCAGACCTACTACAAGCACACCGGCTATCCGGGCGGCATCAAGGAGCGCACGGCGAAGCAGATCCTTGAAGGGCGGTTTCCCGAGCGGGTGGTTGAAGCTGCGGTACGCCGCATGATGCCGCGCGGGCCCCTGGGCCGTCAGCAGCTTAAAAACCTTCGTGTTTATGCCGGGCCTGACCATCCGCACGCGGCGCAGCAGCCCGTGAGCGTGGATGTGGGCGCCCAGAACTCCAAGAATGTGAGAGAAGCGTGAGCGATACCGTACAGTCGCTGGAAGATCTTGGTGCGGCCATCGGCCAGCAAGGTCAGGGCGAGACCGAGACGCCGTCAGCGCCAGTCCATGTGCAGAAGCTTGACGCGCATGGCCGTGCCTACGCCACCGGTAAACGCAAGGACGCTGTGTCGCGCGTCTGGGTGAAGCCGGGCGGCGGGCGCATCATCGTCAACAAGAAGCCTTACGATGAGTATTTCGCGCGCCCGGTGCTTCAGATGGTGATCCGTCAGCCGCTGCTGATTGCCGCGCGCGACGGGCAGTTCGACATTGTGGCAACGGTCTCTGGCGGCGGCCTGTCGGGCCAGGCCGGTGCGGTGCGCCACGGCATTTCCAAAGCGCTCACGCACTATGAGCCGGAACTGCGCGGCGTCCTGAAGCGCTATGGTTTCCTGACGCGCGACAGCCGTGTCGTGGAGCGCAAAAAGTACGGCAAGCGCAAGGCGCGTCGTTCGTTCCAGTTCTCCAAACGCTAGGCGCAAACGGTCATGGAGCCGGTGTATGCCGGCTGCAGGCCGGGCGTGGCGGGCGAGATCGTCCGCCTGCACGCGTTGTATTACGCCCGCGAGTGGGGCTTTGGCGCGCCGTTCCAAGCGATGGTTGCCAACGAACTCTCAGCGTTCTTGGCCGCGTACGACCCGCACGACGATCTTTTCCTCAACGCTTTTGACCGCGACACGCTCCTTGGCTCCATCACCATCGACCGGACGGTGACGGGGGGCGGGGGCGCCCATCTGCGTTGGTTTATCGTGAGCGAAGCGGCACGGGGGCGGGGGATCGGCAGCACGTTGATGGCCCGCGCCATGGCGTTTTGCGACGCGCGCGGCGTGGCGCGATGCTGGCTGACGACGTTTGCCGGGCTAGACCCCGCACGGCGCCTCTACGAGCGGCACGGCTTTCGTCTCACCAAAGAACAAGGGGCGGACCGCTGGCAAGGCGGTGTGCGCGAGCAGCTTTTCGAGCGGATCATCAAGCGGAGGGACGGGTGATGCTCAACATCGCCATCTACGGAGCATCGGGCTACACAGGCGCCGAACTGATCCGCCTTCTCACCCGCCATCCGAACGCGCGCATTGCGGCCCTTTCCGCCGACAGCAACGCCGGTAAACCGCTGGCGTCGGTCTTTCCGCAGTTCTCCACGCTCGACCTGCCGGTGCTGCAAAAAATCGCCGACATCGACCTGTCCGGCATCGACGTGTTGTTTTGCGCACTTCCCCACGGGACGACGCAGAGCGCCATCACCGCCGCTCTGCAGGTGAAGCCGGACTTGAAAATCGTTGATCTTTCGGCGGATTTTCGCCTGTCGGATGCTGATGAATATGCCCGGTGGTACGGCCATGAACATCTGGCGCCTGAGCTTCAGCGCGAGGCGGTTTACGGTCTCACGGAGATCCACCGCGAGGCGGTGCGAGGTGCGCGGCTGGTGGGCAACCCTGGCTGCCACACCACGACGGCGCTGTTGCCGCTCATCCCCATCGTTGCAGCCGATGCGGTAGATCCGGACCGGATCGTGGTTGATAACAAGACAGGGATGTCCGGCGCAGGACGCTCGGCGAAGGTGGGTATGCTGTTTTCCGAGGTCTCGGAGGGTTTTCACCCCTATGCGGTGGGCGCGCACCGCCACACCGCCGAACTGGACCAGGAGCTGAAGCGCGCCGCCGGGCGGGCGGTGCTGGTGACCTTCACGCCGCATCTGGTGCCCATGAACCGGGGGATTTTGTCGACCATCTACGTGGATGGGGACGCGCGTGCGCTGCACGCCATCCTTGCCGAGCGCTACGGCGATGAACCGTTTGTGACCGTTCTCCCGTTCGGCGAGCCGCCGCATACAAGGCATGTCCGCGGTTCCAACTTCACGCGGATCGGTGTGGCGGCGGACCGCAGGGATGGCCGCGCCGTGGTGATGTCGGCGACGGACAATCTTGTGAAGGGGGCATCGGGCCAAGCCATCCAGAACATGAACGTGGTGATGGGCCTGCCGGAGACGTTGGGGATCGACCAACCAGCGCTCTTTCCGTAGGGGGAGTGGGCCCCATCCGATCGGTTGGATGGGGCCACCCGCGGGCCAGCCACGCCCCGGATGATCGTGCGGTGGACGACCCTTTGCCGCGTAGGCTGTGGCGCGGGCGTCGGCGCGCCTTATCTGTTGTGCGCAATGGAAAAAGACCGCACCAAAACCCCTGTGCCGGCCGAGGAAGGGCCGGCGTCCTCCAAGAAGGACATTGACGCGTTCCTTGCGCGGGCGGCGGCAA
>JBCDFB010000022.1:0-16405 GCA_039178655.1 Pseudomonadota bacterium
CGAGGTTTGGAGGTTCACCGCCATCATGATGCCGAGCCAGACCGGGCTCATGGTTGAGCCGTCCGGCATTTCCAGCATCAGGAGGACGGGCGCCACGAGGGGCACCACAACAAACACGATCTCCAAAAAGTCCAGGAAGAAGCCCAGGATGAACATCACCAGCATGACGGCAATGAGCGCGCCGAGCGCCCCGCCGGGGAGATCAGACAACAGGCTTTCGACCAGTTCTTTGCCGCCAAGCCCCACAAAGACCAGGCTGAAGAGCGCTGCACCGATGAGGATGACAAACACCATGCACGTGATCTTGGCGGTGGATTCCACCACCGAGGACAAAACCCTTGCTTCCAGCACACGGTAAAGGGACAGCAGCAGCCCGAACAGGACCACAAGGCAGAGCGCTCCGGCGAAGTAGATGCCGATGAGGTCGCCGCCGGAAATATCCGTGCGGGCGATGCGAAGGTCCATCAAAGATGTGAGGATGAGGAGTGCGATGAGGGCCAGCGCGGCGGCGTAGATGAAAACCGGCTTTTCCTCCTTCAGCCGCAGTCCGGCGAGGAGGATGGCGCCCACGCAGCCCACGGACGCCGCCTCGGTGGGGGTGGCGACGCCGGCGAGGATGGAGCCGAGCACTGACACGATGAGCGCAATGGGCGGCACCAGCGCATGGGCAACGCGCTGGATCGTCATGGGATTGTCCGGATCGCGGGGGACCGGAGGCGCAATGGACGGCCGGATGAGCGCGATGACGAGCGTATAGGTAATGTAGGCGCCCACCAGCAGCAGACCCGGAATGAGGGCCCCTGCGAAAAGATCCCCCACCGAGACGGGCGGGCCTGGGATGAAGGAGAAGTCCCCTTCAGCCCACGCCCGCTCCTGCAGGACGCGCTGGCTCTCCTGATAGGCGTTGGAGATCTGGTCGCCCAGGATGACCAGAACGATGGACGGCGGAATGATCTGCCCCAGCGTGCCGGACGCGGCGATGGTGCCGGACGCCAGGGAGGGGGCGTAGCCGTAGCGCAGCATGGTGGGGAGGGAGAGGAGCCCCATGGTGACCACGGTTGCGCCGACGATGCCGGTGGAGGCGGCAAGCAGCGCGCCCACCACGCACACCGCAATCCCCACCCCGCCGCGCAGGGGGCCGAAGAGCTGACCCATGGTCTCCAGAAGTTCTTCCGCGACGCGGCTCCGCTCCAGCAAAACGCCCATGAAGACGAAGAGCGGAACCGCAATCAGCACCTCGTTGGTCATGGTGCCGTAGATGCGCTGGGGGAGCGCCTGCACGAAGGCAAAGTCAAACACGCCGAGGAAGTTGCCGATGACGGCGAAAAGGAGCCCTGTGCCGGCCAGGGTGAACGCGACGGGAAAGCCGGTGAGCAGCAGGAGCACCGCGGTGAGGAACATCAAAACGTCGAGGATGGTTCCCATTTCACCCATTTAAGCGATCTCCTGCGCCGACTGCTGCGGCTTGAATATCCTGCGACAAATGATTGCGATCAGTGTTCGGGCACGCCCGGCGGCTCGCCCCGGCCGGACAGAAAAAGGATCGAGCGCAGGATCATCACCACGCCCTGGGCCGCCACCAGGATGGCAAACACCGGAATTGCCGTCTTCAGCAGGAAGACGCCGGGGATGCCGGACGCTTCCATAGAACTTTCGAAGATGCGCCAAGATTGGCTGACGTAGGGCCACGCGGCCCACAAAATGGCGATGGTGACCGGCAAGAGGAGGAAGAGTGCGCCGAAGAGGTTCACGTAGGCGCGGTACTTCGGGCTTGCGGAGCGATAGAAGATGTCGACCCGCACATGGCCATCGTCGGACAGGGTGTAGGCGGCCGCCAGCATGAAGAGCGTGCCGTGCATGTAGATGATGGATTCTTGCGCCCACAGGTGGCCGACGCCGAAGATGTAGCGGGCGACCACCACGCCGAATTGCACCAGGACCATGAAGAGGATGAGCCAGGCAATCACCTTGCCCAAAATCCTGTTTGTATTGTCGAGGGTGTCGGCCAGAAATTTCATAGGCGGCTCCCTGTCCGCGCGGTGCGCACGCGGCATGGGCGCGCGCTTACATTTGACTAGAGCATGGACTGCGGCGGCCTGAAACGTAAAGGCCGCCCGACACATTAATGCGTCGGGCGGCCCAACCGTGGTTTTTCTGCCAACGTTTTGCTGGCGAACGTGGAATTAACCGGCGTTCATGGTCCGGGCGCGCTCGTCCGAATAGGCCTGATCGGAGATGCGGGTCCAGCTGCCATAGTCCTTACGGGCACGCTCAAAGCTCTCCAGAACGCGCTTGCCGAGGTCGTCGTGCTGGCCGACGGCGGATGTCACGTCGTTGGAGGCTTCTGCAAAGCCGGCGAAGACTTCCTGCGGGAACTGGCGCAGCGTTACACCATGCTGGGTGACGAGGGTATCGAGCGCCTGGCCGTTTTTGGCCGTGAACTCGGCATACATGTAGTTGTTCTCGGCAATACAGGCGTGCTCGACGGCAGCCTGGTCGGCCGGAGACAGGGCTTCGAAGGCCGCCTTGTTGACGCCGCAGGACAGGAGCGCACCCGGCTCGTGGAAGCCCGGATAGTAGTAGTTCTTCGCGATCCGGTAAAAGCCGAAGGCAAGGTCGTTCCACGGACCCACCCACTCGGTGCCGTCGATGGCGCCTGACTGAAGGGCCGGGAAAATTTCGCCGCCCGGCAGCGCAAGAACGTTAACGCCCAGCGCACGCAGCGCTTCGCCGCCGAGACCAGGCATACGGAACTTCAGACCCTTAAGGTCCTCCAGCGAGTTAATCTCCTTGGCGAACCAGCCGCCCATCTGAACGCCGGTGTTGCCGCACATGAACGGCTTGACGTTGAAGCCCGCCGCCAGCTCGTCCCAAAGCTCCTGGCCGCCGCCATGCATGAGCCAGGCGTCGATCTCGTGCGCGAGGAAGCCCATGGGAACGGCGGTAAAGAAGGCAAAAGCGGGGTGCTTGCCCTGCCAGTAATAGTCAGCACCGTGGTAGAGTTCGGCGGTGCCGGTGGAGACTGCGTCGAAGCTTTCGAACGGGGGCACCAATTCACCGGCGGCGAAGAGGTTCACTGTCACACGGCCGTCGGTCAGCTGTGTGATGCGGTCGGCGGCGCGCTGGGCACCGGTCCCGAGCCCGGGGAAGTTCTTGGGCCAGGTGGTGACCATTTTCCATTCCACGCGCCCCTGGGAGATGGCGGGGGCGGCAAGGGTGGTGGCGGCTGCGGCGGCGCCGGCGCCAACAGTACTGGTCTTCAAAAAGGAACGACGATCCATAGCGTTCTCACTCAATCGAGTTTTGTCCGGTCATCCCGGGATTAAGGCACGTTTAGACCGCTGAGGCCGTCGCGAACAAGGCATTAAAGCGAAGGTGACATGATCGAAATAAAGGCAAACGCCACTGTTTTAGAGGTCTGGCGCCGCTTTGTGCATAATGGACGCGGCGATGCTGGCATTGGACCTGTGCTTCGTGCGCGCTTAGACTTTCAAGCACAGTCATGGAAAGGGCCGCCCAATGACAGCTGACAGGGCACAAAGGGCGTCTAGCGGGCCCGCAGCGTCCTCCGCGCTGGTGGCCGTTACCTGCGATCGCTTCAAAAAGGACCGGATGATGTGGTCCGGCGGTCCCGCGTCCTATCTGGAGGCGTTGTCGTTGGTGGGGTTGACGCCTGTGCAACTGCCCACCCTTGCCGAGCCCGTCCCGTTCGCGCCTGTGCTCGACGTGGTTTCCGGCGTCTTGTGCACCGGTGCGCGATCCAACGTCCACCCCACCCACTACGGCCACCAAGAGAGCGAGGCTGCGGAGCCTTTCGACCATGAACGCGATGCCATCTCGCTGCCGCTCATTCGCGCGGCGGTGGAGCGGGGGATACCCCTTTTGTGCATTTGCCGCGGGGTTCAGGAGATGAACGTCGCCTTTGGTGGGACGCTCCACCACACCGTCCATGCCGTTCCTGGGTTGGATGATCACTCCGCCGTGCCGCAGGACGATTTGGATGCGTGGTTCGCGTTGAGGCACACCGTTGAGGTGCTCCCCGGCGGATTGCTGGAGCCCGTGCTCGGGCGGGAGGTGAAAGTGAATTCGGCCCACTTCCAGGGCATTGCCGACCTTGCGCCGAGGGCGCGGGTGGAGGCGCAGGCGCCGGACGGGATGGTCGAGGCGATTAGCATCAGCGGCGCGTCGGCCTTTGCCCTTGGCGTTCAGTGGCACCCTGAGCATTTCATTGCGACCGACGGGCCGTCGCGGGCAGTCTTTGATGCGTTTGCCGGCGCGGTTCGCGCCCATGCGGCCGGCCACAGGGTGGCAGCATGAGCCAAGATCTCCGACGCGATCACGCCCACGATGACACCCACGGTGAAGGGCACGACCACAGCCACCTGTCGGACATGGACGCCCGGGTGCGGGCGCTGAAGTCGCTGCTCACTGAGAAGGGCTATGTGGATCCGGCAGCCATTGATGAGATCGTTGCCTACTACGAGAACGAGGTGGGCCCGCAAAATGGTGCGCAGGTGGTCGCGCGGGCGTGGGTGGACGCCGATTACGCCAAACGACTTGACGAGGATGCGACGGCGGCCATTGCCGAACTCGGCTTCGGCGGGCGGGCCGGCGAACACATGGTCGCGCTGAAGAACACACCCGAAGTGCACCACATGGTCGTGTGCACCTTGTGCTCTTGCTATCCGTGGTCGGTGCTGGGTTTGCCGCCCGTCTGGTACAAGTCAGCCCCCCATCGCGCGAAGGCCGTGGCTGACCCCAAAAGTGTGCTCGGCGATTTCGGCGTGAGCCTGCCTGAAGCAACACGCATCAAGGTTTGGGATTCCACCGCAGAGGTGCGCTACCTGGTGGTGCCCATGCGCCCTGAGGGCACCGAACACCTATCGGAGGAAGAACTGGCCCGTTTGGTGACGCGCGACAGCATGATCGGCACCGGGCTTGCCCTCAAGCCCGAGGCTGCTCCCACGCCCGGGGCTGCCCACACGCCCGGGGCTGCCCAGTGAACGGTGCGCAAGATGTGGGCGGCGCCCACGGGTTTGGCCCGGTCGTGCCGGAAGTCGATGAACCGGCGTTCCACGATGATTGGGAGCGGCTGACATTTGCACTCACCGTTCTCATGGGGCCGACCGGGCTGTGGAGCATCGACGGCTCGCGGTATGCGCGCGAAAGGCTGCCGCGCGTGGACTACTACACGCTCTCCTACTACGGGATCTGGCTGGCCGCCCTTGAACAGCTGGTGGACGAAGCCGGGATTGCTGAGGGAACGGCGCAGGCGCCGCGGCGTGTGCTGCAGGCGCAGGACGTGCGGCCTGTGATGGCCAAGGGCTTTTCCTTCGAGCGGCCGGGTGACGCGGTGCGCTTCAAGGTCGGCGACATCGTGCGCGTCAAGCCCATGAACGCGGCTGGGCACACGCGCGCACCCGCCTACGTGCGCGGACGCGTGGGGCAGATCGTGATCGTGCACGGCCATCATGTTTTTCCCGACACCTGCGCCCACGGTGAGGGTGAGCAGCCCACCCCACTTTACAATGTGGCATTCGAGGCGCGGGCTTTGTGGGGCGAGGACACCACCGCGGCAGACGTCCATCTTGATCTCTTCGAGCCCTATCTTGAAGCGGCCTAAAGGGACGCCTGCATTTGCCGCGCCTTGGGAGGCTGAGGCGTTTGCGTTGCGGGCACACCTTGTGGAACGCGGCGTGCTGGATGCGGAGACCTTTTCAAGAACCCTGGGCGAGACGCTGAGGCAGATGCCTGAGGCCCAGGACGGCGGGACCGGATACTACGTGGCGTTCGTGGCGGCGCTGGAGGAATGCCTGAGCACTGTGGCTGACGGCGAGGCACTGAAGCGGGAAAAAGCTGCGTGGCACGAGGCGGCAGCGAGAACGCCCCACGGCCAGCCCATCGCGCTCACCGACAAATCCCGCACGTGAAGGCGTTCTCGCTGCCCGTTCTTGTGTCCTTTTCGCGAGCAGGTTCCCCGCAACTCTCCTGTGTTCTGGGTTGCAGGTTTCCTGCAACCCTGCCACGTGGCGAACGGCGGGGTAGCAAGTGCAAGGATTATTTTGGTTCGCGAGGAATGCCCGCAGGGCAGGGGAAAATAATTCTTGCGCGCGCGAGGGCGGCAGCCCTTAGCCCCGCACTGACAAAGACCTCAACCCGCCGCCATCCCGCTCAAGACGCCCGCGTGAAGAAACCGACCTCCGTCTCTCCCATCCCGCGCCGGTCGATCAACTCCCACCCGTCGATGGTCTCTGGCAGCGCATCCCGGCGTTCCTCCAGGACCGCCATGGCGCCGTCCGTTGCCCAGCCGTTGGCCCTGCAGCCGGCGAGCGCCTTTTCGCCGAGGGTCTTGCCGTAGGGCGGGTCGCACAGGATGAGGGAGAAGGGCGGCAGGGTGCATGGCCCCAGGCGCGTGGCGTCGCGGCGCCACACCCTGGTGCGGCCGAGCGCTCCGTGGGCGGCGATGTTGGTGCGCAGCGCTGCCCGGGCTTCGGTCCGCTCCTCCACGAAAAGGGCAAAGTCCGCGCCGCGGGAAAGCGCCTCAAGCCCCAAGGCGCCGGTGCCGGCAAAAAGGTCCAGCACGCGGCCGGCAAGGGCGTCGGCGTGATTGTGGGCCAAGATGTTGAAGATGGTTTCGCGCGTTCGGTCGGTGGTCGGGCGCGTCCCCTCCCCTTTGGGCGCCACGAGGGCGCGGCCGCGGTTCGATCCGCCGACGATGCGCATGGCTCACCCCGTCCCCACGCTGCGGCGTTCGGCGAAGAATGCCTTGAGAAGCGCTGCCGCCTCGCGCTCGGCAAAGCCGCCATAGACCTCCGGCCGGTGATGGATCGTGGCTTGATGGAAAAGCCGCGGGCCGTGATCCACCGCGCCGCCTTTGGGGTCAGACGCTCCATAGTAGAGCCGGCGCAGCCTTGCATGGGAGATGGCACCGGCGCACATGGCGCACGGCTCAAGGGTGACGTATAGGTCGCAGTCCGTGAGGCGCTCCGTGCCAAGGGTGGTTGCAGCAGCGCGGATGGCCACCATTTCCGCATGGGCGGTGGGATCGCACCGTTGGAGGGTTTCGTTGCCCGCCGCCGCGATCTCCCTCCCCTCACGGACGATCACAGCGCCCACCGGCACCTCACCGCGCAGGGCCGCCGCGCGCGCTTCCTCCAACGCGCGTTCCATAAAGCTGATGCCTGACCGACCTGACGTGAACGACACGATGCCTTCTCAAACTCCCAATCCGGACGCGCCCCCAGCGCCCGATCCGGCAGATGACGAACCGGCCGGCGCTGCCGCTCAGCGCAAGGAGCGGGTCGCCAAGGTGATTGCCCGTGCCGGCGTGACCTCGCGGCGGGGTGCGGAAGCTCTCATCGAAGAAGGCCGGGTCAAGGTCAACGGCGTTCAGTTGACGACCCCGGCCGTGACGGTGGGTGAGGAGGACGCCATTGCGGTTGACGGCCTGCCCCTGCCGCGGCGGCTCCGCACCCGCGCATTTTTGTTTCACAAGCCGCGTGGTCTTGTCACCACCAATCGCGATCCCGACGGCCGCCCCACCGTGTTCGACGCGCTGCCGGCCTCTTTGCCGCGGGTGGTGACCGTCGGCCGACTGGACATCAACACCGAAGGGCTTTTGATCCTTACCAATGACGGCGGTCTTGCGCGGGTCATGGAATTGCCGGCCACCGGCTGGACGCGACGCTACCGGGTGCGGGTCCACGGCGCAGTGGATGAGGGGGCACTGGAAAGCCTCAAAGAAGGCACGGTGGTTGATGGAATGCTCTATGGCCCCATCGAGGCCAGCATCGACCGCGCCGGCGACAATTCGTGGCTGACGCTCGCCCTGCAGGAGGGCAAGAACCGCGAGGTGAAGGTGGTGCTCGGCGCGCTCGGGCTCACGGTGACGCGCCTCATCAGGGTGTCGTTCGGCCCGTTCAGGCTGGGCGACCTGCCGCGGGGCGAGGTGAAGGAAGTCCCCACACGCTTTTTGAAGGAGCAGCTGGGGCCGCGCCTTGCCGCTGAGGCGGGCGCTGATTTCGATGCCCCCGTCAGCGCATTGATGCCGAGGGCTGAAGGGCGCGGTTCCCGGCGCGCTCCGGGCCGGCCCATGGGCGAGCGCAACGAAGCGCTGCAGAGCGCCGGCAAAGGCGGCCGTCCCGCGCGCGGGTTGGGCGCCGGCGGTGGGCCGAAGCGCCGCGACGCCTATGGCCCCGAGCCCCGTGCCCGGCCCGCGCGGCGCGAGGAGGGGCAGGCGGTGCAAGGCTTCAAAGAGGGTCGCGGCCCGCGGCAGCGTGGTGACGGCGCAAACAAAGAAAGCCCGCGCCGCGACGGTGGCGAATGGGCAAGCGCCCCGCGGCGCGGCAAACCCGAACGGAACGGCGCTGCTGTGTCGCCTCGGGGCAGATCAGATGGTGAGCGGGGGAGCCGGCGCCCGCGGGATGAGGCGCGCGGCGGCCCGACGCATCGGGAAGGCGCCGATCATGGGTTCAGGCGGCGCGGCTCCGACCGCGATCGCGGCCCCGACGGCGACGGCGCAGTCGCCCGCGGACCCTCCGCAAAGACCGCGCGGGATCCTCGCGGTGCGCATCGTGCGCAAAGGCCGAGGGAGGATGAACGCGGCGGCCCGACGCACCGCGAAGGCGCCGACCCTGCGTTCAGACGGCGCGGCCCTGACCGCGATCGCGACGGTGACCGTGACCATGACCGCGCCCGCGGGCCTTACGCAAAGACCGTGCGGGGTCCTCGCATTGCGCATCATGCGCAAAGGCCCCGGGAGGATGACAGCGGCGCTGATCACCCCACGCGCACACGCCAGCCACATCGCCCCCCTGAGGATGGCGCCAAGGCGCCCCGCCGACCCGCCGGCGAGCGCTCGGGCAAAAGTTTCCGAGGCGATGGTGCCCCCGAGGGGAAACGGCCCAGAGGCGCTGCCGTCGGACCGGCAGCGGCGGGCGGGAAAGGGCGCGCGCGCGCCGGCCAAGGCCGTTATCGCGGCAAACCTGAAGGGCATGATGATGCCGGCGGCGGGCAGAGGAGCGGGCGGTGGAACTCCGGCGGGGCTGGGGCGCAGCGGCGGTCCGGCGAGCGCGAAGCCCGCGATGGGGCAAGCGGGCGCAAACCTTTTGGCGACGGCACGGCAAGGGCGGGGCCACGCAAGGGCCGCGAAGGCGCGGGAGAAGGCGCCGCGAAGGGGCGCCCCGAACGGGCCGCGTCGCGTCCACGGTCAAAACCCCGTCCATCGGGCGGACCGCGCGGGGGACCTTTACCAGGCAAAGGATCGGGTCGGCGCAAACCGGAGGGCAGCCCGCCGCGATAAACCCGGCATCATCCCCGGCTGCCGGCACGGGCGCCCCAGGCTCAACCAACTGAAGGCCGCACACGAGGGTGGGCCGGGGAACCAATTGCGCTTCCCACAAAGCGCCAGCGCGGTCGCTGCGAAACCGCAACCATACTTAACGTTTACCGCCTGCGCCGCGTGAAGGTTTTTCAAGCGCAGCGCGTGCCGCGCCACTTCGTATCGCCACGGGATGCGTTGCGGGACCCGGACGTTGCCCACGCGCTCCGCACAGCGGGCTGGTGGAGTTGCGTCCGGGCGGCGCTGACAGGGCGCTGCCGTGCGCGCCCGGAGCAGCGCCCGTGCGGCACGCCGCGCCCTGCGGTGGTCCGCTGCGGTGCCGCAGCGGGGCTTCTTTGTGGCAGGGCATCACCCCGCAAATCGCGCACGCTCGGTGTTCTCGCGATACGGCAAGCGTCAGTAATCCTCGGCGGGCGCCGGCGCACTCCCCGCATCTCGTGCGCTGCGGTCGAAGCCCGTCAACGTGTGGTGCACCAAGTTATTGTTTTCGAGACTTGTTTCGTGGGGTTCGCGAGCCGATCTCTGGGTTTATGGGAGACACCTCTGCGCCGCCAAGGGAGCGGCTGACCGACATCTTGCAGGACGTTCGGAACGCCGGCTGCGGTGACGTGGTTTCAGTGGCGGACATTTTGTCCGCTGTGGGGCGGCGCTCGTTCGGCGCGCTCCTCCTGGTGCCCAGTATTCTTGTGGTCTCGCCCTTCAGCGGCATTCCGGGCGTGCCGACCACAGCAGCGCTGGTGATTGTGCTCATCTGCGCTCAATACATCGTCGGCCGCCGGGAGGTCTGGCTGCCTCGCTTCGTGCTGCGCCGCAGCATGTCCCGCGCGAGGCTGAACAAGGCCATCGACACGGCAAGCCCCATCATTGGGAGGCTTGATCGTCTGGTGAAGCCGCGCTGGACGTTTTTGTTGGGAAGGCTCAGCATTGCCGCGCTGGCGGTGGTGATTGCGCTCCTCGCCTTGACGCTGCCGCCCCTTGAAATCCTCCCCTTCGTGTCAACGACGACAGGCATCATCATCGCGCTGCTTTCCCTGGCGCTGCTGGCGCGCGATGGCCTCCTGGCACTGCTGGCCCTTGCGCTGACAACGGTTTTGGGCACGACGCTGGCTGTGGTGGTGCTCCCTGCGGTGACCACGCTTTTCACCTGAGCCTGCGGGACGGGGCGGGGCGGTGTGCGTCGATGGCTGGGGCGGCAGGATTCGAACCTGCGAATGGCGGTACCAAAAACCGCTGCCTTACCACTTGGCGACGCCCCAACGCGGGCAAACCGCTTAGCCGCTCGCCAGGCGCCGTGCAACCGCGACATCACCCCTCACCGGGCAAGATTTTAGGGTGCGGCGCTCCGCCTGTTGCCGGCATCAGATGTGGTGGCTGCACGGGCGCTATGCCCGCGACGGCAGCCGGGTGTGGGGAAGGATTGCCGAAAATGTCATTCCGGCCGCCCTGCCCCCGCGATATGACGCTCACCCAATCACCCACCGGACTGAGCCACGGGACAAACGAATGAACACTGAGGAACTGCGCGGGCGCGCCGCCCTGGTCACGGGCGCAAGCCGCGGCATCGGCGAAGCGGCTGCGAGGGAGCTTGCCAAAGAAGGGGTCAGCGTCCTTCTCGCCGCGCGCTCCACCCAAGATATCGAGCGGATCGCCGCCGAAATAACCGCCGCGGGCGGCAGCGCTGAAGCCATCGCCTGCGACGTGTCGCGCTATGGCGATGTGGACGCGGCCGTGCGGCGGTGCCGTGACGCCTTCGGCAGGATCGACATTGTGGTGAACAACGCGGGCATCATCGATCCCGTGGCCCGCATCGAGGCATCGGACCCGGAAGCGTGGGGCAAGGTGATCGATGTGAACGTGAAGGGCGTCTACTTCGTCATGCGCGCTGCCGCGCCCGCGATGCTTGAGGCGGGGAGCGGGGCCATCATCAACATCTCGTCCGGTGCAGCGGTGAGCGCGCTGGAGGCCTGGAGCCACTATTGCTCCAGCAAGGCCGCAGTGCTGTCGCTCACAAAGTGCGGACACAAGGAGTTCGGCGAACAAGGCATTAGGGTTGTGGGTCTCAGCCCCGGGACGGTTGCCACCGACATGCAGAAGACCATCAAGGCTTCGGGCGTCAATCCGGTCAGTCAGCTTGAATGGTCGGACCATATTCCGGCGGAGTGGGCGGGCCGCGCCGTGGTGTTTTTGGCGACGGCGGGTGGGGACGAGTTCGCCGGCGGCGACTTCTCGCTGAGGCCTGAGGAGTCGCGGCGTTTGGTCGGCCTGATCCCGGCGGCGTAGGCGCTTTCCGCCGGCGCAGCCGTTCACTATGTTCATTCTAAAGGAGTGGTCATGGCAGAATCAGGGACGGCGCACGCGGGAACCGCGGACGGAGCGATTGCTGCGGCCGGCCGCCCGTCCATCCTCAATCCTGGCCGCTTCAGCGCGATCGCTGCCAAAGCTTTGCCGTGGCTTGCCGCGGCAACGCTCATCACCTTCATGGTGGGGCTTTACCTGGCGCTGATCGCCTCGCCTGAGGACTATCAGCAGGGCTCCAGCGTGCGCATCATGTATGTGCACGTGCCCGCCGCCTGGATGTCGCTCTTCACCTACGCGGTGATGACCTCCGCTGCGCTTGGAACACTGGTGTGGAAGCACCCCCTTGCGGACGTTTCCGCCAAGG
Source organism: Pseudomonadota bacterium (assembly GCA_039178655.1). Taxonomy (GTDB): domain Bacteria; phylum Pseudomonadota; class Alphaproteobacteria; order Rhizobiales; family Amorphaceae; genus Acuticoccus. The sequence goes on from JBCDFB010000022.1 coordinate 12,003, forward strand.
CAGCAGCGCCCGTTGGCGCAGCGTTTTGCTTCATCGCCCTCGCCACCGGTTCCGTCTGGGGCAAACCCATGTGGGGGACGTGGTGGGTGTGGGACGCGCGGCTCACGTCCATGCTCATTTTGCTGTTCATGTATCTGGGGCTGATCGCGCTTTGGCGTGCCGTGGATGAGCCTTCGCGGGCGGCGCGGGTCACGGCGATCTCAATCCTGGTGGGCTTCATCAATATTCCCATCATCAAGTTCTCGGTGGACTGGTGGAACACCTTGCATCAGCCGGCGAGCGTCTTTCGGTTTGACGGACCCACCATTCACATATCGATGCTGGTGCCGCTGATGGTGATGGCGGGGGCGTTTCTGCTCCTCTTCTTCACCGTTCATCTTTACGCCATGCGCACCGAATTGATGCGGCGGCGGGCGCGTTCCTTGCGGATGCGGCTTGCGGAACGGTCAGCCTGATGGACCAGTACGCGCCATTCGTCATTTCAGCCTATGCCATTACCGCCGGGGCTTTCGCGGTGATCCTGGTATGGCTGCTGCTGGACCGGGCGAGCGCGAAGAAGGCGCTTGAGCGGGCCGAGCGTGCCAGGGGCAGAATGCGGCGGGGGCCGCCAGCGTGACGAAGACGCGTGTTTTGCTCGCGCTGCCGCTGCTATTGTTCGCCGCCCTCGCCGGGATTTTTGCGTTTCGCGTGACCGATGGCGCTGACCGCTCCGTGGTCCCTTCCGCGCTGTTGGGGCGGAGCGTTCCTGAGATCACGTTTCCCGCTCTCTCAGACGCCCTGCCCGGCGTGAGGCCCGACGCGCTCTCGGGCCAGGTTTCTCTGGTCAACGTGTTCGCATCCTGGTGCGCGCCCTGCCGGGTTGAGCACCCTTTGTTGATGACCCTGTCGCAGGAGCCGGCGCTCAGGATCGCCGGGCTCAACTACAAGGACCGCGTGACGGATGCGCGGGCGTTCCTGGATGAGCTCGGAAACCCTTACGACCTGGTGGGCGTCGATCCTGATGGGCGGCGGACCATCGAATGGGGCGTCTACGGCGTTCCTGAAACCTTCATCGTTGCGCCGGACGGGACGATCGCCGCCAAACATGTGGGGCCGCTCACCGAGGAGGTGATGGCCGGGAGCTTTGGGGAAACCTTGCGCGGATTGCTAGCGGAGCGCCCGGCGTCGGCCGGCACGTGAAGCCCTCCTTTTCGGACCGTACGCCGCCCGAAGACACGCTGCCCCGCGCCATTTGCGATCACTGCGGATTTGTCGCCTACGACAACCCGAAGATCGTGGTAGGCGCCGTGGTTGAGCACGACGGGGCGGTGCTCCTTTGCCGGCGCGCCATTCAGCCTTCCCTCGGCCGCTGGACCATTCCGGCCGGCTATATGGAGCACGGCGAAACGCCCGAGGAAGGCGCGCGCCGCGAGGCGTTTGAGGAAGCGGCGGCGAAGATCGAGATCGTCAGCCTCCTTGCGGTCTACACCATTAAGCGCATCGGGCAGGTGCAGCTCATTTACCGGGCGCGTTTGGAGGGCCCGAGCTTTGCGCCCGGGCCGGAAAGCCAAGCCGTCGCCCTGTTCGCGCGGCCGGACATTCCCCATGAGGAGCTGGCGTTTCCGTCCGTGTCGTGGGCGCTCGGCCAGAGCGCGGCGGCGGGTGGCCCGTTCGTCAATCCGCCCGGGGCGGACGAGCGGCCGCGCTTTTGAGAACACAGCCTCAGGCAAGCCCTGTCGCCGGCGTAACCGGTCAGTGATTGGCGTTTGATTGGCAGGGTGACTACGAAGAGTGTGTCCGACGCACAGGAGAGAAGTCTTGTGAAACGCCCCCTCATTGGCGCTGTCGCGCTTCTCTTCCTTGCCGGCAGCACCGGCTTTGCGCAGGAGCCACGCGCCTTCTTGGAACTCTTCACCTCGCAAGGGTGCGCGGCCTGCCCTGCGGCCGACAAGCTGGTTGGGGAGTTTGCCGAGGAGGATGACGTGCTTGCGGTGACGATGCCGGTGAAGCTGTGGGACTTCCTGGGCTGGCGTGACACGCTTGCCACCGACGGCGCCACGAAGCGGCAGATGGCCTACTCCGTCGCCCGCGGTGACATGGACGTCTTCACGCCGCAGCTGGTGGTCAATGGCAAGACCTCCGTCATCGGCAGCGATCGGGACGCTGTGGCGGCGGCCATCGACGCGGCGCCTGCGGCGGGCCTGCCGCTTCCCATCGACCTGTCCGTGGCCGGCGGTGTGCTGTCGGTGGACGTGGGTGAGGGCAAGATTGGCGCGGCGGAGGCAACGCTCTGGTTCATTGTGGTGGAGCGGGAGGTGTCTGTGCCCGTGGGCGGCGGCGAAAACCGCGGCCGGGAGCTCACCTACCACAATGTGGTGCGGCAGATGCGGCCCATCGGCATGTACAAGGGCAAGGCGATGTCGCTGGATTTGCCGCTGAGCGATCTGGAAAAGGCGCCCAACGCGGCCTGCTTTGTGATTGCGCAGGTGGAGACGTTCAAGGGACCTGGCCGCGTGGTGGGCGCGGCGGAGCTGAAGAAGCTGTTTCCCGCGCGGGTCGTGCAGAGCAACGGCTAGAGCATCCTGCGCCCGGTTGGGCGCAGATACGATGCTCGCCCTCTGATTTTTGAGCGTTTTGTCTCGATCAGGTGACTCCACCTGATCGAGACACGCTCTAGGGAGGCGTTGCGGCGGGCCAAACAACACTGCGAGCCGCCGACAGAAAGGCGCAGTCGCGCAAACAAAAAATGCCGGCCCGTGGGCCGGCATTTTGCGTTGTGCGGTGGGTTTAGAAGGTGCGCTGCGCCCGGAAGAAGGTGGACAGGGCCGATCCATCGCCCCGCTCTTCGGTGTCCACGTACTTGTACTGCGCACCGAGGCCGAGGGTGAAGCCTTCAACCGGCGCGTAGCCCACGAACACCTCACCGTCATAGTTGCGGAAGTCCAGGCTTTGAACGTTCTGGACGTTCGCATGGTCCACGTAGAGGAACCCAGCCTGAGCGCCGAGGCTGATGCGCGGCGAAAGCGAGATGGAGCCGCCGCCGGACACGGAGAAGGCGGTGACCTTGTCAAGCTCGTTGGCGGCGCTGAAGACGCCGTCCGCCACGCCCGGACCGATGGGCGTTTCGGCAACGTAGGAGAGCGCACCGTTGGTGAAGCTGCCCTGGATGCCGAAGCGCGTGTCGTTGCCGAAGGGGACGTTGACGCTGACGCCGCCGCCCACGGCAAAGCCGTACTCGCTGGCCGCAGAAGCAAGGCCGGAGTAGAGGTAGTGGCCTGCACCCATCAGCTGCGCCGAACCCCATCCCTGGTCAACGCGGATGTTACCCACGATGTCGGGGAAGCGGGTGCCGCCGTAGCCGGAGCCGAAGGCGGGGTTCCCTGCCGGGATCAGGCCGAGCGGGTCGGCCAGAGCGACCCGGCGCTCCGAGGAGTCTTCCACCGAGGCGGACACGGAGAAGCCGTTGCCGAAGGTTGCCGTGTAGGCAAGCACGTTGGTGGTGGTGTCGGAGTAGTTGGCGTTGAAGAACTGCGCCGTCCCGAAGGCTGCGTCCAGATAGTCGTAGAAGGACTGTGTGCGGCCGAAGGTGAAGCCGCCGAACTGGATGAAGGCGCGGTTGAGGGTGACCAGGGCGCTGCCGTCACCGGGGTTGGTGAAGACCGTGTCGCCGTCGCCGAGGCCAAACTCGGACGTGAAGTAGACTTCCGTGAACGTGCGCAGGAGCCCGAACTCGGTGGATGTGCGCGAGTCGAGATAGAGGTAGGCGCGCGAGCGGAAGCGGTAGCGGTTGTCTTCCCGGTCGTCATCGCCGAAGCCGGCGAGGACTTCGAACCCGTCCGGCCAGTCTGCGAAGTAGTTATAGTCGGCCCGCACCCGCCCGGCGATGCGCAGGCACGTTTCGGTGCCGGGAATGTAGAAGAACCCCACGCCGAAAGCGTCGCACACGCGCACATAGTCGACCGGGTCGACGATGGGGGCTGGGATAAGGTCGGCGGCCTCAGCGCCCGTGGCGGCGACCGCAAACCCGGCGGCAAGCGCCAGTGCTTTTGTTTTCATGAACCGTGAACTCCGGTTTTAATGATCCGTCCTACGGCACGCCGACGGACCTTCCCGCGGAAGGCTCAGGAAAACTCTGCGATTCGCTGGGGACGCCTCATGCCCCTGACGTTGCGTGTTCACACCTTTGGTGGGCCGAATCAGGCGTTGAGGGCCACCAATTGTCGGTTCCCTCTTGGCCGTGACATTTGCGCAACAGCTCTCAGGCGGCCTGGGGCAGCCCAAGGAGGTCGCGCGTCTCGGCGACCGTTGCCGGACGGCGGGCGTAGGCCTCGCACAGGCCGGCGGTGCGCTTGACGAGGGCGGCATTTGAGGGCGCGAGCGTTTGCCGGTCCATGCGGATATTGTCCTCAAGGCCCGTGCGGCAG
>JBCDFB010000023.1:0-16383 GCA_039178655.1 Pseudomonadota bacterium
ATTTTGGTGTTGGGCCCCAGCTTGAAGAGCTGCGGGAAGCGCTGCTGGATTTCGCCCAGCGGCTTGCGGGCCGACACCTCCAGAATGAAGGTCGCATCGCGGAAGAGCGCACGGTCGCGGATTGCGGACACGAAAGCGTTTTGGGCGCGCTCGACGATTTCAAGGCGGATGGCGCGGCGGGCGAAGCGGGCGCCCAGGAACTCCTGAAGGTCGCGCACCACGACAATCTGCAAGGCACGTTCGAGCCGGTGGTGCGCGACCTTCAAGAGTTCCTGGGCGCCCGCTTCGCTCGCCGCGCCATCCGCTTGGAGATCGTCGAGCGCGCCCAAAACGCGTTCGTGTCCGCCATTCGCGACCGTGCGCTCTTCCGCGATGCGACCTTCATTCTGGAGGTGTCGGCCCGCAAGCCGCTGGGCGAAATCCAGCAGCGCTTCCCGCAGCTCTTCAAGCTGGGGCCCAACACCAAAATGAGCGACATCGTGCACGCCCACCTTCCCGGCGTGCCGCTGGTCCATTTGCCGAACCCGCCGCCCCAACTCAGAATTATGGCCAATCACGTCTATTTCGCACTTGATCGGCAGTCTCCGTTGTGGCCGGAATTCTCCACGGCAGCGGCCGTTGGAATGCACTTCTCCGGCGACTGGCCGGAGCTTGAATTGAACTTCTGGGCCGTATTGGAGGCGCGTTAGCCATGGCGTCCGGCGGTGATCGAAACAAGCAAACCGTAATCCTGCCCAACCCGGCGGGCCGCCGCCCGGTGGATGGTCAGGGCGCACCGCAAGTCCCGCCGCAACAGCCGGCATCACCGCCGCCCCAAAGCCCGCCGCCCGCGGGCTACCCGCCCCAAAGCCCACCGCCCGCAGCGCAGCAGCCCGTCACTGACGAGTGGAGCCGTGATCCCTGGGCACATCAGGGCCACCCCGGGCAGCCGGCAGTCCCTGCACCGCAGCCCCAGCCAAGTGCACCCGGGCCGGAAGGCTCGCCCGTTGCAGCCTCCTCCCTCCTGCGCTCGGAGGCAGCGCTCAACGCCAACGAGATGCTGCGCGCTGCAGCCCCGATGCTCCTCATGCTGGGCAAGCTGCGCAGCGGCCTTGTCCGCGCCCAATCTGCGCGCATCATGGAGGACGTCGCCCACGCCATCCAGTCATTCGGCGTGCAGATGACCGGTTCGGGCTACAGCGCAGACCAGGCGCAGGTGGCCCAATACGCCCTCGCCGCCACCGCGGACGACGTGGTCCAGAACATCCCCGTCGACGACCGGCGGCTGTGGACCCAGTACTCCATGCTCAGCCAGTTTTTCTCGGAGCGGATCGGCGGAACCCGTTTCTTCGAAGAACTGGCGCGCATGCGCAACGACCACGTCACGAACGTTGACGTTCTGGAACTCATGTATGCCTGCCTCGCCGTCGGCTTTGAGGGTGTCCACCGCACCTCCCCCAACGGCATGGCGACGCTGCAGCAAATCCAGCGCGACCTTTACGACGTCATTCGCCGCGTCAGGCCGCGGGAGAGCCTTGAACTCTCACCCCGCTGGCAAGGATCGGGCATCGGCCAGCAAAAGACCAAGGGCCGCGTCCCGCTCTGGGCGGCCGCCTCTTTCGCGCTCGCCCTTGTGCTCTTCTCCTATATGGGCCTGCGCTACCTCCTCCAGTCGGAGACCGCGGCGGTGGAGGAAGAGCTTCTTGCCCTTTACCCGCTTGCCGAAATATCCCTCGTGCGGCCCGACTATGTGCTTCCGGTGGTGGAGACCCCGCCGCCACCGCCACCCTTACCGGAACCCGAAGTTCAGCCGGTGGCCGTGGAGCCGCCTCCGCCACCGCCCCCCTCAGGCTGCGAGGTGGTGCGCGAAACCCTCCTCAGCGACATTGAAGGCGCCAGGATCGACATCGGCGAATGCAACGGTGAACTGCGCCTCACGGTGGGCGACCGGCCGGGCCTCGTGCTATTTGTGTCCGGCCGCGCGGACATCTCGCCTGACTATGCGGACGTCATTGCCCGCATCGGCCCGGCGCTCGACCAGATCGAGGGCAAGGTCACCGTGATCGGCCACACCGATTCCCAGCGCTATCGCGGCGTACGCTTCGGCTCGAACTTTGAACTGTCGGTGGCGCGGGCGGAGGCTGTGGCGGAGCGCCTGCGCGCCGCGTCCAGCGATCCTGGCCGTTTCCAGGTGCGCGGGCAGGGCGCAAACGTTCCCATCGCAGACAACGGCACGCGCGAAGGCAGGGCTCAGAACCGCCGTGTCGAAATCGTCGTGAGCGAACCAACCTAGGTCTGAAACCATGCAGATCCTCGGCTACATCGGATACGTCACCGCAGCCAGCTCCCTGAGCGGGATGGCCATGCTGATGATGGTGATCTGGTTCTACGGACCGGCCATCGGCGCCGACGGGTTTTATCCGCTCACCAGCGCTCTCACCCGCGCCATCGTCTGCGCTGTTGTGGCAGTGGTCGGCTTCGGCTGGCTCGGCATCAAGGCGCTGAGGGCACGCCGGTCGGAGCGAAATCTTGAAGAGGGCATCACCAAGCCCATCGCAGACGACGGTGCGGTCCTCTCAGAGCGCATGAAAGACGCGCTGGACACCCTCAAAAAGGCCGGTGGCGGGAAGCCTGACTATCTCTACACCATCCCCTGGTACGTCATCATCGGCCCCCCCGGCGCGGGCAAGACCACGGCCCTTTTCAACTCCGGCATAAAGTTTCCTCTGCTTGCTGGCGGCGATGCGGTGGTCAAGGGCGTGGGCGGGACGCGCTATTGCGATTGGCTGTTTGCCGAAGACGCTGTCATCATCGACACCGCCGGCCGCTACACCACCCAGGACACACAAGCTGAGGGCGACACCGACAACGTGGACCGCCGCTCCTGGTTCGCGTTCCTCAACCTCCTGCGCAAAACGCGCCCGCGCCAGCCCATCAACGGCGTTATCCTCGCCATGGGTGTTGATGATCTCATCACCATGAGTGAGGCGGAGCGCAACGCCCATTCCGATGCCATCCGCAGCCGGCTCGTAGAACTCCACGAAACGCTGAAAGTCGCCTTCCCGGTGTACGTCATGTTCACCAAGGCCGACCTGATGCAGGGCTTCAACGAGTTCTTCGGGGACCTGCGCGAGCCGGAGCGCAAGATCGTCTGGGGCGCCACGTTCCAAACCGAGGAGCGGCAGAAAAACACCATCACCGAGGTGCCGGCTGAGCTTGACGCGCTCGTCATGCGGCTGTCGGAAAATACCTTGGACCGTCTGCAGTCGGAGCCCAACCAAGCCCGCCGGGCGCTGATTCTGGGCTTCCCCGCCCAGTTCAACGCACTGCGCGAGCCGGTGGTGCAGTTCCTGTCGCGCATCTTCGAGCCCACGCGCTACCAGGCAAACGCCATCCTGCGCGGCTTCTACTTCACCTCAGGCACGCAAGAGGGCACTGCGCTCGACCAGCTGATCGGCGCCACCTCAAGGGTGCTGGGCGAAGAGGCACCGGCCATGGGCATGTCCGGCCGCGGCCGCAGCTTCTTCCTGACGAACCTTCTGACCAAAGTCATCTTCGGCGAGGCGGGCTGGGTCTCCACCAACCGCGCAAGGGTCCGCCGCGACAGGGCCTTCAGGATTGCAGGGTTTGCGACTGTCGGGGTCATCACCGCGGTCTGCCTTGCCGCGCTCGGCGTCAGCTACGCATCAAACCGCGCCCTCATCGGCAACCTGGACACTGCCGTCACCGAATACAGGGTCACCGCCGCGAGCCTCCTTAACGAACGGGAGGTGACCTCGCCCGACGTGCAGGAGCCCCACCAGGTGCTCCTGTGGCCGCTGCGCACGCTCCCCGTGGGCTACGCGGAAGGCGCCGGCGACGTGCCGATCAACGAACGCTTCGGCCTCAGCCAGCGGGCAAGGCTCAACGCCGCCGCCAACGAGGCCTACTACCGCGCACTGGAACGCTCTTTCCGCTCGCGCATCATCCTGCGTGTTGAGGAGGTGCTCGCGGCCAATCTCGACGACCCGCAGGTGGTCTACGACACGCTCAAAGTCTACAAAATGCTGACCGGGGAGAACACCGACAACGACGTCATCGTTGCCTGGCTGGTTCGCGATTGGGAAGAGAACATGTACCCCGGCCGCCTCTACGTGGGCGGGCGCGCTGCACTGCGCGACCATCTCCTGGCGCTCCTGGAGCTGGACACGTCGCGGCCCGAGCTGGTGTCGCGCAATCAGCCCCTCGTGCGCGATGCTGAGCGCATTCTCGCCCGCGAACGCCTCGTGGACCTTGCCTTCGCCCGCCTCTCGCTGGACGCGCGCGCCGATGCCTCCCTGTTTGACTGGGTGCTTGTCGACAAGGGCGGACCGGACACCGACCTTGTCCTGCGCACCCGCGACGGCACCCCCATCGACGGGGTGACCATTCCGTCCTTCTTCACCCGCCAAGGCTTCCAGAACGCGCTCATCAACCGCCTCCCCACCATCGAAGAGGAGGTGGCGCGCGAGGCTTGGCTCCTGGGCGATGCTGCAGACCTCCCCGCGGTGCGCGAGCAGTACACCACCCTCCAGTACGACCTCCTGCGCCGGTACCAGGAGCGCTATGTCGCCACCTGGAAGGCAATGCTCGACAACCTGCTCCTGCGGCCCATGGCGGTCGACAAGCCCCGCTACACGGCCCTGCGCGCCCTTTCCTCGCCTGCCTCGCCCCTTCGCCAATTGCTCCTGTCGGTGAGCGATGAGACCCAGCTCACCAAGTTCGAGGAGGCTGAGGAAGGCACAGAGACCGCCAATGCCGGTGGCCCCGGCCAGCTCCGCCTGGCAGGCAACCTCTCCAACCGCAACGCCGTGCGTGACGTGGTGCGCCTGGAGCCGGGCGCCGCCGTTGAGGCCGCCTTCGCCCCGCTCCACGAACTCATGTCGGGCGAGACCGAGCCATCCCTCGGCCCGGTCATCTCCGCGCTCAGCGAAATGCATGACCGCCTCGTCAATATCGCGGCAGGCACCACGGGCAGCGCGGCTGACATTGAGGCGCTCAACGAACGCTTGGCGAGCTTGCGTGCAGAGGCCGCGCGGCTGCCGGATCCTGCAGCCCGCCTCGTCCTGTCGGCCATCGACGACATCACGTCGGACCTCACCGGAGAGCGGGTCACCCGGCTGTCCCAATCGTTCAACCAGGCCATTACCCAGCAGTGCCAGGCGATCCTGTCCAACCGCTTCCCGTTCTACGACAGCGAGCGCGACATCACGCTCGGCGACTTTGCAACCCTCTTCAAACCCGACGGGCTGTTCGACAAGTTCCGCAAGGCGAACCTCGACAACCTCATCGACAAAAGCGGCCCGCAGTGGGAGTGGCTGCCGAACGTGGAGCTTTCTGAGGCAACTCTGCGCGCGTTCGAGCAGGCGGCCGCCATTCAGAACGCCTTCTTCCCGGAAGGCGCGCAGGAGCCCACCTTCGACATCATCGTCACCAGCCGTTCCCTGGATCCGTCAGCATCCAGCGGCGTCCTGCGGATCAACCGCACATTCGTTCATGCAAGCCGTGTGGTGCATGCCCAGGCGGTGAAATGGCCTGGTGAGAATGCCGACAACAGGGCAGTCGTCTCGGTCACCTACGGGCCGCTCGCCGAAACGCGGCGCATTGCCCGCCAAGGCCCCTGGGCGCTCTTCAGGCTCATCCGCCAAGGCCGTGCAGTGGCCCGCGACGGCCAGCTCCTGGTGGACTTTTCCGTTGGCGGCCGGCGCATGTCCTTCGGCTTCCAGTCCAACACCGGCGACAACCCGCTAACGCTTGCCGCGCTCAGCAGCTTCCGCTGCCCGGCGGAGCTTTGACAGCGCGATGTTGGCCCTCTTCGGCAAACTCCCCGCGCGGCGTGACTTCATCGCCCGCAACGTGCCGAACCCCGTGCTGGAGCGCCTTGAACCCTGGCTGCAGGAGGCCGTTGCCCAGAGCCGCGAGACCCTCGGCCCCGCCTGGCTGAACGCGTTTTTGACAGCACCCCTTTGGCGCTTCTGGCTGTCGCGCAGTCTCCTGGGTGCAGGGGTTGCCGGCGTCATCATGCCCTCGGTGGACCAGGTGGGCCGTTACTTCCCCCTCACCGCCTTCGCCATCGCGGCGGAGGGGACGGACCATGCGCCCCCCGAACAGTCACACGAAGCCTGGTACGGCGCGCTGGAGACGGCGCTCCTTGGCGCACTCAGCCAGGACACGGCCCTGCAAAACCTGGTGGATGCTCTGAACACTGCCCCGCCGCCCCCGCCGCCGGTGGCGGATGCTCCGGCCGGCTCCCTGTGGTGGACCATCGGCGGGCCAGATCACCCGCCCCGGCGTGCCGCCTACCCCGCGATGCCCCCGCCCTACGCCTTCACCCAAATGCTGCGCGCAGAAACCGCCCCGGCCGCTTCCCAATGACCCTCACCTTCCAAGACGCCGCACGCACCCATGAGGGCTGCGTGCGCGTGCGAAACGAAGACCGCCACCTGGAGCGGCCCGACGCCGGCCTCTGGCTGGTGGCAGACGGCATGGGCGGGGAAGCTGCCGGCGACTACGCCAGCGAGACGGTGGTGCGCGAACTGGGCAGCGTCGGCCGCGCCAGCAACATGAACGACCTCGTCGCCAGCACCCACGAGGGGCTGACCCGCGCCCACCGCCACCTCCTGCACTACGCCAAGGAAGCCCAGGCACGGGTGGTGGGAAGCACCGTCGTCGTGCTCCTCGCCCACGAGCGGATGATCCACTGCATCTGGTCTGGCGACAGCCGCCTCTACCGCATGCGGGGCGGGCGCCTTGCCCAACTGTCGCGGGACCATAACGAGGTGGGCGACCTCCTCCAGCGCGGCGCCATCACCCGCGAGGAAGCCCACAATTGGCAGGGCCGCAACGCTCTCACCCGCGCAGTGGGCGTCTACGAAACCCTCGAAACGGAGATGCTCCACGGCGATCTCAGACCCGAAGACACCTTCCTCCTGTGCAGTGACGGGCTGACACTTCACGTGGACGACGAAGAAATCCGCGAAGCGCTGCGCCACAATGGCTCGCTGGACGGAGCCGCCGACGCACTCGTATCCCTTGCGCTTGAGCGGGGGGGCGAGGACAACGTGACTGTGGTGATCGTCAAAGCAAGCGAGATGGACGACGATGGTCAGCGTACCCTGTGGCAGCTGGGGCGGCAGAAAAGTTGAGCGACCCGCACGATCCCACACGCGTCGTCGGCACCACGCCCCCGGAAGGGGCTGAACCGGGCACCGGCCCGGCCCCCGGGTTCGGCCTGACGATCCCCGCGGGCACCCGTCTCAACGGCATTTTTGAGATCGAGCGCCAAATCGGCGCCGGCGGCATGGGCATGGTCTACCGCGCCCATAACGTGGAGACGGGCGACGCGGTCGCCATCAAGATCGTCCGTGCCGAGCTTGCCGACAACGCGCAGGTTCTCGCACTCTTCCGCAAGGAAGCGGCCGTCCTCCACAAGCTGCAGGACGACGCCATCGTGCGTTACTACCTCTTCGTCACCGATCCGGACATTGGCCGCCCGTACCTTGCGACGGAGTTTGTGGACGGCACGTCCCTGGCGGACATCGTCACCGAAAAGCCCATGCCGCGGGAAGACGTGCTTGCCCTTGCCATCCGCCTGGCGGATGGGCTTCGCGTCGCCCACACCGTGGACATCTTCCACCGCGATATCTCGCCTGACAACGTGATCCTGCCAGGGCGGGACGTCGCGCGGGCAAAGATCATCGACTTCGGCATCGCCCGCGCGGCAAACCTTGGCGGCGGCACGGTGATCGGCGATTCCATCGCCGGCAAGTTCGACTACATGAGCCCGGAGCAGCTGGGCCTGTTCGGCGCCCAGGTGGACGGGCGCAGCGACATCTACAGCCTCGGCATCGTCCTTGCCGAAGCAACGCTCGGCCGAAGCCTCGACATGGGCGGCACGCAGCTTGAGGTGGTGGAGAAGCGCCGCAAGGTGCCGGATTTGTCGGGGATTGATCCGGACCTGCGCCAGCTCCTCTCCGCAATGATGCAGCCCAAGCCCGACGACCGCGTCCAGTCCATGGCCGACGTTGTCGCCCGCGCAAAGAACGTTCGCAGCGGTGAGAAGAAAGGCGGCGGATCGCTTTGGAAAATCGCCGCCGCTCTGGTGGGCATCAGTGTCGCCGGCGGCGTCGCCTACGTCATTTTGGACCGGGAAGAGGTGTTCGATATGGCGAACGTTCCCTCCCGCACCGAACCCACCGCGCGCGACCCGTCGGCGCCGCCCCTTCTGCCGCCGGCGCAGGACCGCGAGCCGGCCGTGCCCGACCCCAACCGCGGCGAGATCACCCCGCCTGCGTTCCCCCAACAGCCAGACACCGCCGAGGACGTGGCCCCGCCCGTCACGCCGCCACCGGCAGCCGACCCGGCTGAGATCGCCCCCCCGCTCGCCCAAGAGACCGACCCTGCTCCAGCGCCGCAAGAAGACCCGGCCCCTGAGCTGCCGCCGGCAGACCCTGAGCCTCAACCACCCAGCGTGGTCGATCCGCCGGCAGACCCGGAACAGCCGGCCGCGCCCGAACCCACCGTCTCCGAAGACGACCCGCCAGTGCAGGCCGACCCGCCAGCGCCGGAACGCGAACCCGAGCCGGAAGCGAGGCCGCAAGAGGACCCCGCACCAGAGCCTGTCCCGCAAATCGAGGACCCCGCCGTCGATCCAGCGCCTGCCGATCCGCCGGCCCCTGTGCCGGCAGAGGACGAAACGCCTCCAGCAGATCCGAGCGAGACCACCAACGAGCCCGTCGCTGATCCGCAGCCCCTCCCGCCGACGGACGACCCGGCCGATCTGCCGCCGGCGGACCCCACGCCGCCCGTGGATCCCCCGGTCGAGGGGAGAGAAGAACTGCCCCCGCCACAGGACGCTCGGCCGGAACCAGAGCCGCAGCCCGAGCCGCCGGCACAGCCGGACCCACAGCCTGCCCCGCCAGAACCCGAGCCGGAGCCGGAGCCGGCGCCTGAACCGGAGCCAGCACAGGAGCCAATCGTGGTGCCGGAAACACTTCCTGCGCCGCCCGATCTTGTGCTGCCGGATCCCCCTGCGGACGACCCGGTTGAGCCGCCCTCAGAGCCCTTCGACCAGAGCGTGCCGGAGCCGCCCGCTGCATCCGCGCACCCGGTCCAACGCTATGTGGTAGAGGCGAACCTTGGCCCCTGTACGCACCTGCGCCTCGCCGAGCATGGCGACAGCAGCGCCGTTATCAACGCCTATGGCGCCAGCGTGCCCACGTTTGCGCAATTTGACCGCGATTTTTCATCGGACCTCGGCTTTGAAGCGCAGATCAACCTGCGCCCGATCACCCGCGCGCAATGCGCCGCCGTGGACCTTGTGGATGCGCTCAGCCCGCCCGACGGCGGAGAGCTGCGCTTTGACCTCGACACTGACCGCATCACGCCGGGCGACGTCCTGTCAGGCGCCATAACCGGCATTGACGGCCGCGAACTCAAGGTTTTCTTGGTGGCGAGCGACGGGCAACTCTACGCGCTCGACCAGATGATCACCCGCGGCAACAACGATGCCGCGCTGCACACCATCATGAGCGGCTCGTCGGGCCCGTCCCAGGCGCATCTTCTGATCGCCATCGCAGCGACGGAATTGCCCGCCATGCCTTCAGGTCCGCCGCAACCGGCGTCCGATGCCCTGCCGGGCCTCACCCAGGCCCTGACATCAGCCCCCCGCAGCGAAGCAATCCTCAGCTTTTTCCGCTACGGCAACTGACCCGCCCTGGGGCGAATGTCATCAAGGTCACAGGTTTGTCGTTCGCCCCTGCCACTATCGTATCTAAGCCGCATATAGTGGTGGTAACCGGGGGTCGAGCGCGTCAAGGCCCGCCCAAAAAGCGTCACTTTTTTGCCTTTTGGGGCGGTCTGTCGCAATGAAAGGCTCGGCTTTGCGGTCCGTTATGCGTAAATTCATTTAAGCCGTTTTGGAGGAGTCCCCTTCGATGAAAACACTTCTTGCAATCACTACAGCGCTGCTCATGAGCGCGCCGCTGGCCGTGACCCCAGCAGCCGCCCAGGATCAGAAGCAAGGCTACACCGTCAACGACGTCGTCAAGCATTTCACCCGCGCGCCAAACCTCGGCAAACCTCGGGCGCTGTGCATCGGCGCGCCGAGCGAGTGCGGTGCAGCTGAGCCTGAGCCGGTGGCCGACGCTGGTGCGTTTAACCTGCGCGTCCAGTTCGAGTTCGGGTCATCCCGCCTGACGCCGGAAGCGCAGGATCAGCTCAACATCTTTGCCGAAGCCGCCACAGGCGCGCTGTCCTCGGCCCGCTTCAAGATCGACGGGCACACGGATGCCCACGGGGCCGACCAAGCCAACCTCGTGCTGTCGCAAAGCCGCGCCGGCGCGGTGGTGGACTATCTTGTGGCCCGCGGGGTCGATGCGGAGCGGCTCGTGCCTTCCGGCTTCGGCGAAGCGGAGCCGGCGCACGAGGATCCTTATCACGGCGACAATCGCCGTGTGGAAGCCTCGCTGGTGGAATAAAACGCCTGTCCCCGCTGCCTTCACCGGCGGCGGGGACCGTTTCTCCACGCCCACCACGGCGGTCCCATGAACATCGACTTCCAGTCCCTTTACGCCGACTACGACGAGAATGGTGACGGGCCGGACCTTTCCGACGAGGTGGAGTTCAGCCAGCTCTCGGAGGAAGTCGAAGGCTTTCTGCCCTCAAGGGCTGACGACTTCCATTTCGCCTTTCGCAAAGCCAATCCCGAGATTGACGGTTTCGCCGAGCGGTGCATGACCCTTTTGGAGCGCACGCGGGACCTGCGCCTCATCGTGGTCATTGCCAAGCTCGCCGCCCTGAAAGGCAGCGTCGGCCAGTTCGCCGACAGCCTCAGCCTTATACACTTCACCCTCGCCGAGCGTTGGGACACGGTGCATCCCACCGCCAGCGGCACCCGTCACAGCCTTCGCGGCGTCACCGTGGAGCGCCTTGCCGAGTTCGCGTCGGTGGTGCTCCCCCTCCAATACGCCGTGCTCGTCACCGACAGGCTCGGAAACATCACCTATCGGGACCAGGCCGTTGCGAGCGGCAAGGTCTTGGCGCGGGAGGGCGATGTGCACCCTTCCGCGTCCGACATTGATCGCATCCTCTCCCGCTGTGATGTGGATGCGCTGGTGGGCGTGCGGGACCTTGCCGCCCGCATGGTCAATGACCTCACCGCAATCACGACCATCTGGGCCGAGAAGGCCACCGAGCCGCCCAGCCTGGACTTGAAGCGTCTCGGCCCGATCCTCGCCGAGATGCTCACCTTCCTCGACGAGGCGGTGGGCCGTCGCAATCCCGAACTTGCGCTCAAAGGCCCTGAAAAACCGCGCGGAGACCCCGATAGGGGAGACGGCCCCGAAACCGGCCCTGATCCGGATGCCACAGGCGCAGTCACCTCGCTCACCGACGCCAAGGCGGCGCTCAGCGCAGCGTCCCGGTATTTTGAGCATCATGAGCCCTCCAGCCCATCGCTCATTCTCATCCGTAAGGCGCAGGCCCTCATCGGGTTGACGTTCGTGCAGATGCTCCAGCAAATGGCGCCCGACAGCGTGTCCGTGAGCGCCATCCAGCTCGCCGGCCGCACACCGCTTAAAATTCCCATGGAGAAGCTCTCCACCGAGTTTGAATACATGGAGTTGGAAGCACCGGAGGAGGCCGAGCCCAGCCAAACCTTCGAGGCGGAAGACCGCGCCGCCGCGGTCAACCTCCTCAGTGAAGTGGCCCGATGGTATCGCTCCAGCGAGCCGTCCAATCCGATCCCCCTCCTCCTGGATAAGGCGAAAGAGGTGACGGCGAAGGACTTTTCCCAACTCCTGTCCGACTTTGCGATCCCGGAAGAGTAGTTTTTTCAGCGTAAGGAATTTTCATCATGGGCAAACCCGCAGCACGCGTGACCGACAACGTGATCCACCCGATCCCACCGATCCTAGGCCCCGGCCCCGGCTCGGTGAACGTGTTGATCGGCATGCTCCCAGCATGGCGCGGGGTGCCTGCGGCAGTGGCCGCGGGCCTCCAGGCAGCAAAGCAGGTGAGCGAGACAGCCATCAAAGCGGCCGAGGCTGCGACCGTTGCCGCCGCCGGAACGCCAGGCCTCCCCGCCGTGAAAGCCGCGGAGGAGACCACCAAGGCTACCGCTGCGACAACGATGGGCAGCAACATCACCGGCGCCGCTGGCATGGCCGACATTCACATCTGCGGCACGCCGCTGCCGCTCCCGCCGCACGGGCCGGGTGTGGTGATCGACGGCAGCGTGACGGTCCTCATCAACGGCCTGCCGGCCTGCCGCATGGGCGACACGATCCTTGAGGCCGTGGGCCCCCCCAACAAAATCGCCAAGGGCCTCGTTTCGGTGATGATCGGGTAGCGCCTCTCCCACCGCAAACCTCACCTTAAAACTGCCCTCAGCTTTGGAAAGCGGACGGCTCTTCCCGATCGAACAATCCTGTCGGATCGGGGGCCGCCCCGGCGCTTCAGAAGAAAAAGGCGCCGATGAGAAGCCGCGTGGCAACGGCAAGCAGCACCAGCAGAACCACCTTATCGAAGGTCTCGCTCGAAACATGGCGCGCCAAAAACGCGCCCAGGGGCATGGCACCGAAGAGGGGCAAACACGCCGCAAGGCTGAAGAGCAGCATTTGCGGCGTCATGATCCCCACTGCGGCAAGGGATGGGATCTGCACCACCGCCATTGAGCCGAAGAACACCGAGATCACCGCAATGAACCGCGGCCTAGGGAGGCGCATGGCGTTCAAAAAGGTGATGGAGACGGGCGCTGACAGCCCGGCAGCCCCCTGCAAGACCCCCGCAGTGAAGCCGGCGGGCGCGGCAAGGTACATGGCCCACCGTTCGCTGAGCGCCCATGTCGGCCGCGCCAGCCGGAAGGCCACATAAACGTAGACCAAAATGCTGATGGTCCCGATCAGCGTTTGCGTCGGAAGGAGAACCAGAAGCACGCTGCCGATGGCCGCGCCCACCGCGCCCATCCCAGCCAAAAGCCCCACGAACGATAAATCCCCCAGGGATTTGCGGAACCGCACCACCTGAAAAAGGTTCGCAAGGACACCCGGCACCGTAAACACGGCAACCGCCGTCTCCACCCCGTAAAACAACGTGAGGAGCGGAACCGCCAGCAGCGGCGCCCCGGCACCGGTGGCGCCCTTTAAGATTCCACCAAAGGCAAGGCCGAGTGCGCCATAGATGAGGCCCGCCTCAATCATGGCGAAACACACTGACTGTAGAATGCGGCCACGTCAGCCCTTCCGTTCCTCACTGGGATCGGCTAACCGGCTTCATCATGAATAGCAATCAAGCGTAGGCGTTTAGAAATGCTTGAAAGTTTTGGCCAATTCATCGCGCTGTGGGTGCTCACCTACGCCCTGGTGTTCGGCTCCTACATGGCGTTCGGCTTTGCCTTCACCGCCTGGTCGAGCCGCCAGCCCAACCGCAAGATCCAGCCCCAGCGCGACGGGTTGAAGCGGCGCAATAAGGAAATCGCCGCCAGCGCCCGCTCGCTGATTGTGACCTGCGCCTGCTTTGCCGGGGGCCTCCACCTTCAGCTTGAAGGCTACACGCTGTTCGACCCGCTGGCGCTCACCTGGTGGTCGGCGCCCATCATGTTCGTGATCTCGGTGATCCTGTTCGACACCTGGTTTTATTGGATCCATCGCCTCGCCCACACCGGTCCGTTCAAAAAATACCACGTGCTGCACCACCAGTCGGTCGCGCCAACGGTGTGGAGCAACTACTCCGACACGTTCTTCGACGCCTTCACCCAGCAGAGCTACTTTCTGTTCATGCCGCTTATTGTGCCGTTCCCGCCGCACATCTTCATCGCGCACCGGGCATTTGACCATTTCAATGGAATGCTGGGCCATTCTGGCTACGAGATCGCGGCCGGCGCATCCTCACGCACGCCCTGGCCACTGGCTTCGGTGACCTTCCACGACATGCACCACTCGACCTATAATTATAACTACGCGAACCACTTCTCGGTTTGGGATCGCATCATGGGTACACTGCACCCGCAGTACGACCAGGCCGTGGTGAAGATGGAAGATCGCATCGCAAAGCCCGCAAAGGAGCCGAGCGGAGCGCTATCACGCGAATCGTGAACCGAGTTTAGTTGCGGCCCGTGGGGTCGGCAATTAGGTGCTCCGCCACGTAATTGCTCTCCCCAATGAAAGGCCGCGCCATGAAGCGTATCATGCTCGCCCTTGCCGCAGGGCTTCTTGCGGTACAGCCTGCCCTCTCCGCCGACACCGCCGGCGGGGAGTGGGACAAACTCATCACCGCGGAAACGCTCAGCACCCTTGACGGTGCCACGGTGCTGGACATCCGCGCACCGGGCGATTTCGCCTCCGGTCACATTCCGGGCGCCGTCAACATCCCCTACCCGTCCTGGCGCGGTCCTGCGGAGAACCCCGGCGAGCTCATCAGTGACAGCGTGCTGACGGAGCTTCTGCAGTCGGCAGGGCTTGACCATTCCGACCGTGTGGTTGTCGCCCACGCCGGCGCCAGCACCACCGACTTCGGCGCCGCAGCCCGCGTCTACTGGACGCTCAAGTCCGCCGGCTTCCCCGAGATCGCCATCCTCAACGGCGGCACCGCCGGCTGGGTGGATAGCGGCAAAGACCTTTCAACCACCGCAGCGGACGTGACGCCGTCAGCCCAAACCTTCAGCTTGTCCGACAGGTGGAGCGTTGACGGACAAGCGGTCGCCGACATCATCGCCGGCAAGCGCGAGGGCACGCTGGTGGACGCGCGCCCGTACGACTTCTTCGTGGGCGAAAGGCAGCACCAGGCCGCAACCGCCCCGGGAACGCTCCGCGGCGCCGTCAACTTCCCGTTTGCCTCGTGGTTTGATGGCGAGGACATCTACATCAAGGAAGAAGCGCTTGCCCAAAACGTCGCCGCCAACATCCCGGCCGAGGCTGGCGAGATCGTCTCCTTCTGCAACACCGGCCATTGGGCGGCCACCAACTGGTTCGCCCTTTCCGAACTCGCCGGACTGGAAGACGTGAAGCTCTACCCGGAAAGCGTAGTGGGCTGGATCAACGCCGGTGGCGAAACCGTCATCGGCCAATAAGGCCGGGACGCCGGGCGGCGGACAACCGCCCGGCACTCCCTCAGTTCAAAAGCCGGTAGGCCGGCAGGGTCAAAAACGCTGACAAATCGTCGGCGGTGGAAAGATCCGTGAAGAGCTTTATCGCCTCATCGAACCGGCCCGCGTCAAACTCCGCCGCGCCCACCTCTTCGCGCACGCGCGCCATCTCCTCAGCCATGCACTTGTCGAAGAGTTCGCGCGTCACAGTCTGCCCGTCCGCCAGCGTGGCGCCGAATTTCAGCCACTGCCAAAGCTGGGAGCGGGAAATCTCCGCGGTCGCCGCATCCTCCATCAGGTTGTAGAGCGGCACCGCACCGCGCCCGCGCAGCCACGCCTCAATATACTGCACGCCGACGCGGATGCAGTCCCGCACCCCCGCCTCGGTCTTGTTCCCCTCGTGCACTTCCAGCATGTGCGCCTGGTCGATGGCAACGTCGTCCCGCTGGCGCGAAAGCTGGTTGGGCTGGGGCATCACGCGGTCGAACACTTCCATGGCGACGGGCACAAGGTCCGGATGCGCAACCCACGTGCCGTCGTGGCCCGCGTTCGCCTCGCGCTCCTTGTCCGCACGCACCTTCTCAAGGGCCGCCGCATTCGCCTCCGGGTCCCGCCGGTTGGGGATTTGCGCCGCCATCCCGCCCATGGCGAAGGCGCCGCGCCGGTGGCACTGCTTAATCAGCAGCTCCGAATAGGCCTTCAGGAAGGCCTTGCCCATCACCACCTGGCTGCGGTCGGGCAAAACGTACTCCTGCTTGGCCTTCAAGGTTTTGATGAAGGAGAAGATGTAATCCCACCGGCCACAATTCAGCCCGGCCATATGATCCTTCAAAGCGTAGATGATTTCGTCCATCTCAAACGCCGCAGGCAGCGTCTCAATCAGCACGGTCGCCTTGATGGTGCCCTGCTCAATGCCGAGAGCATCCTGAGCGTGGACGAAAACATCGTTCCACAATTCAGCTTCCTTGTGGCTCTCCATCTTCGGCAGGTAAAAGTAAGGGCCGGTGCCCGCCGCGATCTGCTTCTTCGCGTTGTGGAAGACGTACAGCCCGAAATCCACCAGGCTGCCAGACATCGCCTCGCCGTCCACCTCGATGTGGTTTTCCGGCAGGTGCCAACCCCGCGGCCGGATGAGGAGCACCGCCGGCGTGTCGGAGAGCTTGTACTCCTTGCCCCGCTCGTCGGTGAAATCGATGGTGCCGCCCCACCGGTCGATCATGTTCACCTGCCCGTCCATCATATTGAACCAGGTGGGCGAGGAGGCGTCCTCAAAGTCCGCCATGAACACCTTCGCACCGCAATTG